>JAIOQJ010000564.1 GCA_021413475.1 Planctomycetota bacterium
CGTCCCCCAAGCAACTTCGCGTTCTGCTGTTCGACGAGATGAAACTGCCCGTGCAGAAACGAACGGGTCAAACCAACGAGCCGAGCACCGACCAGGAATCGCTGGAAAAGCTCGCACGGCTAGATCCGGAAAAGCACCAACGCGCGCAAGTCGCGGTGGCGATCGTCGAGCATCGCCAGGTTTCGAAGTTGAAAGGGACCTACGTCGACGCCCTGCCCGAACTGGTGAATCCGAAGACGGGACGAGTTCACACATCGTTCAATCAGACGGTAGCCGAGACTGGCCGACTGAGTTCGTCCGACCCGAACTTGCAGAACATCCCAATCAAGACGGCCCAGGGCCAGCAAATCCGCCGGGCCTTTTTGCCGCGCGAGGGGTGGAAGCTGCTGAGCGCCGACTACTCACAGGTCGAATTGCGTCTCCTTGCCCATTTCAGCAAAGACGAAATGCTACGGGCCGCGTTCGCGGAGGATCGGGACATTCACACGTCGGTGGCAGCCGAGATTTACAAGACGCCATTGAACGCGGTCACGTCCGAGCAACGACGGATGGCGAAAACGGTGAACTTCGGCGTCATTTATGGGATGAGCGCCTTTGGCCTGGCCGAGGCGTTGAACATCCCGCGCGGCGAAGCGGGCGAATTCATCGACATGTATTTCGAGCGTTACCCGAAAGTGCTCCGCTACCAGGACAACTTGCTCGCCGCCTGCCGGAAAGCCGGTTACGTCGCGACCATCATGGGTCGTCGCCGGGCATTTGACGGCTCATCGATCCGCGAGAGAACCAACTATCACGGCCGCAACCAAGTCGAGCGCCAGGCGATCAACATGGAGATCCAGGGGAGTGCGGCCGATTTAATGAAGCTGGCCATGCTTCACGTGCATCGCCGGCTGCAAGCCGAAAAGTTGCAGGCGAAAATGCTCCTGACGGTGCACGACGAATTGGTCTTCGAAGCGCCTGCTGAGGAAGTAAAGCAACTGGCCGGTCTCGTCCGCGAGGAGATGGTCAACGCCCTGAAGCTGGAAGTGCCGTTGAAAGTGGATGTGTCCGTGGGAGATAATTGGCTGGAAACCGAGGAACTGTAGTTTCTTGTTTCTCGTTTCTGGTTACTAGTTTCTCGTTTCTCGTTTCTGGTGGGAACTCGAAACGCGGAACCAGGATCCAGGAACAAGAAACCAGAAACAAGAAACGCGAAACTAGATACAAGAAATGAACGCAAATTCCAAACCGGTCATCGGTCTGGTCGGAGGCATCGGCAGCGGCAAAAGCCGCGTGGCGGCAGCCTTCGCACGGCATGGGGCCGTCGTGGTGGCCGCGGACGCTTTCGGGCACGAGGCGCTCGTCCAACCAGACATCCTCGCCCGCATCGTTCAGCGCTGGGGGGAACGGGTCCTCGATCCACAAAGACAGGTCGATCGCAAGAAGCTGGCTGGCATCGTATTTGCAAGTCCTGTGGAGCGGGCTAACCTGGAATTGCTGGTCTTCCCGTGGATCGAAAAGCGCATCAAGGAAGAAATCGCCAAGGCACGTACCGATGATCGGGTGAAGTTGATCGTCCTCGACGCGGCCATCATGCTCGAAGCATCCTGGAATAACTGCTGCGACCGCATCGTCTATGTTCACGCACCTCGTTTCGTTCGGTTGGAGAGATTGCAAACGCACAGGGGATGGACGGCCGACGATGTAGCCAAGCGTGAATCCGCCCAGCTTCCGTTATCCGTGAAGGCCGCCCGAGCCGACGCTGCCGTCGACAATTCCGGCAGCGAGGAAAACACCCAGCGACAAGTCGACGCCCTCGTCCAACAGTGGAGTTGCCCATGAACGCGAAGGATCGTGATACCGTGAATCACCAATCTTCCCTGCCTCGAAGGGCTCTGGAATTCTTCGTGAGCGCGATTCCTGCGCTCCCGGAGCCCGCTCATCCGGTTGCACCACACAGGAGCACCGGAAATGGCAGAAACCAAGGCCGACGCGAAAAGCCGCCCGCCACCGAGACCGCGAGTGAAAGTGGAAACTCCACCCGAGATCGCGGAAGTATCGTTCGACGAGCCCGTCGCCCGACCGGAGCCGCCGCCGGCACCGAAGGCTCCGGAACCCCGCCCGCCCGAACCGAAAGTGCTAGAGCCCCGTCCGCCCGCGCCGCGACCGATGGCACCGCCTCGGTCGCAAGCACCTCCTCCGCACCAAAACGCGGGAGCGATCGAAGGCGGTTTCGTCGGTTACGATGAAGAGACGAATACTCGCTACGAAGAGATCAAGCACGGCAAGACCTACATCATCGAACTCCAGCAGATGACGATGGTGCAGTTGCAGCAGATCGCGCGCGACGAGGAAATCGAACGCGACGACTGGATCGGCCTCAAGAAGCAGGACCTGATCTTCAAGATCCTCAAGGAGCGGGTCAAACAGAACGGCCTGATGTACGGTGAGGGGACTCTCGAGATCCTCCCTGACGGCTTCGGCTTCCTGCGCAGCCCCGATTACAACTACCTGCCGTGCCCGGACGATATTTACATCTCGCCGAGCCAGATTCGCCGGTTCGGCCTGCGCACCGGCTCGGTCGTCGCCGGGCAGATTCGGCCGCCCAAGGAAAACGAACGCTATTTCGCGCTATTGCGCGTCGAGGCCGTCAACTACCAGGATCCCGATCTGCTGACGCAGAAGGTGGTCTTCGACGACCTCACGCCGTTGCATCCGAACAGCCGTTTCAAACTTGAGACCGATCCGACCGAGGTCAACACGCGCGTCATCGACTTGATCACGCCGATCGGCAAGGGGCAACGCGGTTTGATCGTCGCCCAGCCACGCACGGGCAAGACGGTTCTCCTTCAGAAGATGGCGTCGGCGATCATCAAGAACCATCCGGAATGCTACGTAATCGTCCTTCTCATCGACGAGCGGCCGGAAGAAGTGACGGATATGCTCCGCACCGTGAAGGGGCCGCGCGCGGAAGTCGTTTCTTCAACTTTCGACGAACCGGCCAGCCGGCATATCCAAGTCAGCGAGATGGTGATCGAAAAGGCCAAGCGGATGGTCGAATACGGCATCGACGTCGTGATCTTCCTCGATTCGATCACGCGCCTGGCCCGTGCCTACAACACCGAGGCTCCGTCCAGTGGTAAGCTACTGTCCGGCGGTCTCGATGCCACGGCCTTGCACAAGCCGAAGCGATTCTTCGGCTCCGCCCGCAACGTCGAGGAGGGGGGGTCCCTCACCATCCTCGCGACGGCATTAGTCGAGACTGGCTCACGCATGGACGACGTGATCTTCGAAGAGTTCAAAGGCACCGGCAACATGGAAATCCACCTCGATCGCCGGCTCGTCGATAAGCGCGTCTGGCCTGCAATCAACCTGAGCGCGTCGGGCACCCGCAAGGAAGAACTGCTCCGTCCGGAAGACGAATTGAAGTGGATCTATATCCTTCATAAGGTGCTCAGCGACATGAACCCCGTCGAGGCAATGGAACTTCTCACCAGCCGAATGGCCAGGTCGAAGACCAACGCGGAGTTCTTGAGCACGATGAATCTTTGATGTTGAATTGCCAGGATTTCGAGCCTTAAAGGCTCATTCTGTCAGCCCAGGTCGAAGGCCTGGGAACGTGTCCGTTTATCCTCGATTCGGCCCTGAAAGGGCCGTTCACGTTGATCCTGGCAGCGAGTGAACGGCCCTTTCAGGGCCGAAATCCTCGGTTTCGAAGATTCCCAGGCCTTCGACCTGGGCTGACAGAATGAGCCTTTAAGGCTCGAAGAGAATTCACCAGGCGTCCCCATGATCCACGAAGGCGATTTGACACCACCCACGGGCCGTTTCGCGATCGTCGCAGCGCGTTTCAACTCCGTCGTCGTCGATCGCCTAGTCGAAGGGGCGCTCGATGGCTTGAAGCGCCACGGCGTCGCCGACAAGAACGTCGATGTAGCTTACGTGCCCGGCTCCTTCGAGATTCCGCTGATCGCCCAGAAACTCGGCGAGACCGGCAGCTACGTCGCGGTCATCTGCCTCGGGGCCATCATCCGGGGGGATACCGACCATTACGACCACGTGGCCGGCGGAGCCGTCAGCGGTATCGCCAGTGCCTCGCTGAAGACCGGCATCCCCGTGATCTTCGGCATCCTGACCTGCGAGAATATGGAGCAGGCGATGAATCGCGCCGGCGGTAAGGCGGGCAACAAAGGCTTCGAAGCCGCCGCCACTGCGGTTGAGATGGTAAATTTGATTAAGAAATTGGGTTAACGGATTCGGCTTCTGAACGTGGCGACAGACCTCAGGTCTGTCGCCACGGGGAAACCGGCTCGCCACTTTGAACGACCAACTAGCAAGGCACAATGACAAGACGTTCCCGGGCTCGAGAAGTCGCGTTGCAACTCCTCTTCCAACTCGACACAAATCCAGGTGTTTCCCGCAAAGTGATCGAGGCGTTCGTGCGCTCTCGGTTGCACGACGCGACCTTGGTACCGTTCTGCCTGCAGCTATACGATGGTGCAGTGTCGCACCTCGCAGAGATCGATGCGAAGTTGACCGCCGCGGCCGAGAACTGGCGGTTGGTCCGCATGGCCGCCGTCGATCGCAACGTGCTGCGTCTCGGGGCGCTGGAGATCCTGTACTCTCCCGATGAAACCCCCGCACCGGTCGCTCTCGATGAAGCGATCGAACTCGCTCGCCGTTATGGTTCGAAGGATTCACCCGCCTTTGTGAACGGCGTGCTTGATAAGATCAACCAGGTGCGGAAGACGGCACCCGTTCCCGAAACCTCGCTCTCGCCCACCACGCCTGCTCTCTGATGCCAACAGGATCCCCCTTCACCCGGCTTTGTCAGATGATCGCCACGGTCCAGGATCGCGGCAAGGCGGATCTGCACGTTCACTCCACGCACAGCGACGGCATGTTCTCCCCGGCGGAAATCATCGACCGGGCCAAGCAAGCGAAACTCTCGGCCATCGCCATCACCGACCACGATACGATCCAAGGCTTCCTGGCCGCCCGCGATTTGGCGCAAGGGATCGAACTGGTGCCGGGCGTTGAGATCACCACCGCGTTCCACGACCGCGAATTCCACCTGCTTGCCTACTTCTTCGACCCGGAAGATTCCGCATTCACGGATGTCCTCAACCAAATCTGTGTCCAGCGTTCGGAACGATTTGAGGCCATCATCGGGCGATTACGAGGCGTCGGGCTGTCCATTGAAGCAGAGGCCGTTCGCGACTTGCAGGCCAGCGGCACCGCCCTCGGCCGCCGGCATCTCGCCCGCCTCCTGATCGAAAGCCGGCAGGCGCGGAGTTACTACGACGCGTTTTCCCGCTTCTTGAACGCCCCGGATATTCAGCGCCTGCCCAAAGTGCGCATCCCCGTCGCCGATGCGATCGAACTGGTGCGGGGGGCCGGCGGCGTGACAAGTTGGGCCCACCCGCCGGCCGATGCTTCGATCGAGCAGATGCGCGAGTTGCAGTCGCTCGGCCTGAATGCCGTCGAGTGCGAGTATCCGTATTCGAAGGGATCGCACGGGCGAAAACTCCGCCAGATGGCCGGCGAGGTTGGCCTTGAAATTACGGGTGGCAGCGATTGTCATGGACCGCAGCCGAACAACCGAGCGATTGGGGCGCGGGGGATCAGCCGGGTGGAACTAGATCGTTTGCGCGATCCCCGAGGCTCGCAAAGCCTCGCCTCGGGGCTTGGG
>JAIOQJ010000565.1 GCA_021413475.1 Planctomycetota bacterium
AAGGCAATTCCGTTGCACATAATGCGTCCTAAAAGCAGAACATTCCCACACCGTCGCAGAGGTCGAAGCTGTTGCTCGGGACGGCGTAGATCGCCGGCAGGTGCCGCGTGGCCCCGATACGAAGCGCGAAACGGCCGATTCTTTCGTTGACTTCCCGCTTGGCTCGGGCAATGGTCTCCGGTCGTTCCGGTGAGGGTTCGAACAAACTGCGCTGGATGCAACCGCCGCGACGGAGTTGATCGGCCATGACGTGCATGTGGGTGACCATCCAGCCCGGTCGCCAAGCTTGCCGCAAACACTGTTTCGCCGCGTCGAGCAGCAAGTCGAAGCGATCCGTTTGCGAATCGAGAGGCACCTGGCCGGCCGTGGAGGGCGCGTCCTGATGGCCGAGCCAGATCGTCAGCTTGCAGGTTCGGACCTGATGGAACTCAAGCTCTTCAATCAGCCGCTCTAAATTGCGGACCATCCACGAATAGAGGATCTGGGGATCGCTGACCTTAACGCCGAGACTGCCGCCGCGAGCCATTGTCTTGTGCAGGGGACGATCGAGCCGCATTGGTTGGATCGGGCAACCGTTTATTTCGTACCAGAGGGCTTCGCCAGTCTTGGTGAGAATCCGATTGATGAGCTTGCGGTCGGCGTTCGCGAAGTCGAGGCAAGTCTTGATGCCGTACGGGGCCAGGCGTTGGGCGTTCCGGCTCGCGATGCCGGTGATCTCTGTCACGGGCATCTTCTCCAGTAACCTTCGCTCTTCGGTGACATCAAGAACCGCTCGTGCCCCGAACGGCTTGGCGGTGTCGGAGAAGAGCTTCGCCAGGGTCCGCGTGCGGGCGATGCCCACGGTGACCGGCAAGCGTAGCTCCCGGTTGATCCGATCGCGGATTGCTTCTGCGGCTTGGGCGGGCGCTTTTCGGTTGTTCCCCTCGACCTGGAAGAAGAATTCATCGATCGAGTAATACTCGACGTTCGGCGCAAAGTCGCCCACGATGTCAAGCATCCGCCGGCTCAGAACTTCGTACCAGCGAAAATCTCGCTTGAGGTAGATCCCCTCCGGGCATTTCTTCACCGAATCCCAGATCGGTTCGCCGGTCTTCACACCGAGCGCCTTCATTTCGTAGCTTTTGGCGATGACGCAGGCCCCTTGATTGCCCAGCACCCCGACCGGTTTGCCGATCAGAAATGGATCTCGCACCCGCTCGGCGGAGACGTAAAAGCAATCGGCATCGAGGTGACCGACGGTCATGATGCACCCGTCCTTGGAATGAGGAGAAGGGGCGAGTCCGACAAGTATGTATTTGCAGGAATGAGGAATAACAAGTCATGTATCTGTTTGAAGATGAACCTTGAGACTTCCGCCATTCGAGACGCCCTGATCGAACAGACCTTCGAACTTCGCGGAAATCGAAGACCGCAGTGCCGGTTCCGTCCGACAGGATTTGGCCACCGCGCCAGTAGGAGAAGGCTGCCGCCGAGAACGATCTCGACCACGCCCGAGGCGACGACAACGAAGTCGACGTCCAGCGGCAGCCACGGTGGCACCTGGGCGTAGAAATCCTGCCGACCGAAGGTCAGGTGACTGACTCCCGCGAAGACGAGCACGGCACCGAGAAGCCACCGCGCGATCGTCCGCGGCAGTGACGATGACGCCGGATCGGATGTGCTCACCACGGCGCCAAAGACGCTGGGCCGCTACAGGTGTGGCGCTTCCTTGATCGTGCTTTCCGGCTTCCCCACCGTCTGGCAGAAGGGCTGACGGACAGGCGCGTCCCGGCGAGCTCGGCGTTGTCGAATGGCGAGTGGAAGCGCTCGAAGTACACCGG
>JAIOQJ010000508.1 GCA_021413475.1 Planctomycetota bacterium
GCTCGCCTTTGCTAGCGCTTCGGGCTCGGGGGATCGTTTCTATCTTCCCAAGGAAAGCGCATGATCCCGACCATCAATCATCCGCAGGAGAATCTCTCCAACGCGGAACGAAACTTGGCCGCCAAGTTCGAACCCCGTTCCCTGCGAACTTACACGCCCAGCCAGGCGATTCTCTCCCATAGCGCGGGAATCTACCATTGGACCCCGGAAGGCCGGCGGCTGTACGACTTCAGCTCGGGCGTGCTCGTCGCGAACCTCGGGCACAATCCTGTGCAGTGGATGGAACGATTCGGCCAGTACATGGGCTGGGTGCCCGCGGGCCCGAAGGCAACCGGGTCCAATGGAACCGGGCAGGGGAGCATCCCCGCGGGCTTCTTTTCAGCCCTCCCAATGACCGCTTACAACACGATCACGCCGGTGGAAGCGAAAGCGAGCCAACGGCTCGTCGAGGTGATTCAGAAAGCGCCGGGCGGAAAACGCATGGATCAAGTGCTCTGGGCCGCGTCGGGTTCTGAAGCAATTCAGAAAGCGATCTGGGCCGGCTGGGCTCGCGACCGCAATCGGCCGATGATCCTCGCCACGCGGTTCGGTTTTCACGGCAAAAAGGGAATCGCCGGGGCCGTCACCGGTTCCGAGACCGATCACGAACGCGACCCGCGCGTGCGATTTATCAGCTTCCCGATGAAGGAATGCGAAGACGTCTCAATGCGCGGTAAGCCGTTCGATCCCCTCCCCTATCGCAAGGAACTCGACGCGCTCCTCCATCAGTTCGGCGCGAAAATCGGCACGCTGATCACCGAACCGTATCTCGGTGGCGGCGGCTCGTATCATCCGCCCAAGGAATATTTCCAACTCTTGCAGACGTTCTGCCGCGAGAACGACATCATCTTCATTCTCGATGAAGTGCAGGCCAACTTCGGCCGCACGGGACATCTCTTCGCGTTTGAAACCTACGGCGTCGAACCGGATATCGTCGTCCTCGGAAAGGGACTCGGCAACGGCGTGCCGGTGGCCGCGGCCGTCGGGCGAAGTGATCTTTTCAATGCTCTCGATTATGGCGAAGGTTCCGACACCTGGAGCGCCAATCCGCTCTGTTGCGCAGCGGTCCTGGCGACGCTCGATGAATTCGCGGCCAAGGACGTGCTGGCGAATACGCGCCGATCGTCGGCCATTATCGAAGCGGGCCTGATTCGTCTCAAGGAATTCCCATTCGTCGCCAACGTTCGCGGCGAGAACGGCGGCATGGTCTGGGGGGTCGAGATGCGCGACCACGCCGGCAAGTCGGCCGCGGATTGGGCGAATGCTGTCGTGCTCGCCTGTTACAAGGGCGAGGGCAACGACGGGATTCATCTGCTTGGGCCATTGGCGAAAAAGGTGATCCGCATTTCGCCGCCGCTCGTGATCACCGAAGCGGAAGCGAAAGCCTCCATGGAACTGATGCACAAACTGGTCGGCACGCTAGTGGCCCGCTCCCCTGCCCCGGCTGCGAATTCGCCCTCGGCCCCGGTTCTAGCGGGAGCTAGTTAATGCTCCTTGGCTCGTCCTCCCTGATCGACGAGATGGCGAAGGCCCTTGGCTTCAGTTACGGCTTCGATTTCCGGGCCGTGCTCTCCGTGTTGCTGGTCACCGCCATCTGCGGCATGGTCGGTGCCTTGGTCGTTGGCAATCGCATGGCCTTCTTCAGTGATGCGATGGCCCATTGTGCCTTTGCGGGCGTCGCGCTCGGCATTTTGCTCACGCTTCTGCTGGGTGCCGGGAAAGATCCGGAAGCCTTTCGCTGGCTGGTGCCGTTGATCATGGTCATCTTCGGGGCGGTCGTCGGCCTGGCGATCGCCTTCGTGAAGGAGAAGACCGAGCTGGCCAGTGACACGGTCATTGGCGTTTTCTTCGCGGGGGCCATTGGTTTCGGCGCCATGCTGCTCTCGGCCCTCAAACACCGCCGGGCCATCGATCCCGAGACGTTTCTTTTCGGTAGCCCACTCTACGTGCAGGACATCGACTTTCTCTATCTGTCGATCTTGCTCGTTCTCGTCTGCCTGTTGCTCTCTTGGCGTTACAACCATCTTCTGCTCGCCAGTTTCAATCAGAGCCTGGCCCGCTCGCGGAAGGTTTCGCTACGGTTAAACAATTACCTCTTCATCCTGCTCCTGGCCTTGATTGTCAACCTGTCGATCGTCACGGTTGGTGCTCTGCTCATTAACGCCATGCTCATCGTACCGGCGGCGACGGCCAGTAACGTCGTCCGCAATTTACGGCAGATGTTTTGGGCGACACTGAGCCTGAGTGTGACCGCGGGTATGCTGGGGCTTTACCTGAGCAATAACTTCATCCTTCGCTTCCAGTCGGGAATCGCCGTCGAGTTCGGGCCGAGCGGTACAATTATTTGCGTCAGCGTATTCTTGTTCTTCCTCTCCATGGTCGTGGCCACTGTGAAACGCCGGACGACACGCAGCCAATCGCGGATCGCGTGAGCCCCCTGCCCTTTCCCCCTTGCTGAATCTTGCCTGGATCGGAAAATAGGCGGTACGAAACGCGCCCCCTTAAACCTTCAAACGCTCGGAAAGCGAAATGGACCAACAAGTCCTCGACTTCCTGAAAGATTTCACTTCGATCCTCTGGGAGGCGTTTCCGTTCATCGTGCTCGGCGCGCTGATCGCGGGGATTCTGGAAGAAGTCGTGCCGCAACAGGCAATCGCGCGTTTCGTTCCCAAGAGTAAATTCATCGCGGTCTGTCTCGGCGGGACGCTCGGTTTGGTCTTTCCGATGTGCGAATGCGGGATCGTGCCCGTCATGCGGCGGTTGATCCGCAAGGGGCTGCCGCTAGGTACGTGCGTTGCCTATATGATGGCGGGGCCCATTATCAATTTGATCGTGATTGGCAGTACCTGGGTTGCTTTCGGACCGCACGGGATCGCACCGCAAATGACTTTTTTGCGAATCGGGCTCGGTTTCGTGGTCGCGGTCGTCACGGGCTTGCTGGTCGAAATCCAGTACCGCAAATACGGAAACGATTTACTCACTCCCACGGCCCGGCCGCAACAAAAAGAGACTGTCCACGAAGACCTGCCAGTCACACCGGACGTGCATCCAGCGGAGTTGCGGGCGGGCGAACGCCGGCCGTTGTTGCAACGGCTGGGGAACATTTCGGAAACCGCCCTGCACGATTTCAAGGACATCATGGTCTTCCTGATGCTGGGAGCTTTCCTGGCGTCTTTCGTCAAGCTGTACGTCACCAACGATCAGATCGGCCAACTCTCCACGGGCTATCCCGCCCTCATCATTTTGGCGATGATGGCCATGGCGATTCTGATGTGCTTATGCAGCGAGGCGGACGCGTTCGTGGCCGCCAGTTTCACGACGATGCATCCCTCGGCCAAGTTGGCCTTTCTCGTCTTGGGGCCGATGCTCGACCTGAAATTGCTCATGATGTTCACCCGCGTTTTCCGCAAACGCTTGATCGTGTTGATCGTGATCTCGGCGATCGTGCAGGTCTTCATCTACACGCTCATCGTGCATTACGTGTGGCAGCAACTTCAGATTCCGTACGGTGCCAACAGAACCGTGAATGTTGATGCCCTGCCCGTCATTACGCCGTAAGGAGAACCAAAATGTCGCATTCCCACGCGCACGCGGAGGCGAACGAGGAGAACACCTATTTCCTTGACCAACTCTGCACCATTGCCGTCTGCGGGCTTTTGGGTTTCACGGCCATCGGTCTCTATCTGAAGGGCTGGCTTACCGCGAAATTCGGCTTAATTGAACGTTTCCACGTTCCGGTTTTCGCTGGAGGCATCACCCTACTCGTACTCGTTGTGCTTCGATCACTCGCCATTTGGCGAATGGCGGGGCAAGCACGCGCCGCTCACACACATTCCGAAGAGAAGCCCGTTCCCAAGAAAGAAGAACACTCCCACGGTCACGAGCATTCACATGATCACGAACACTCTCACGGGCACGAGCATTCGCATTCACACGGGCACGAGCACGCACACGCATCCTCGCACGGCCACGAACATGCTCCGAAACATAATCATTCGCACGGGGACGACGCTCACGATCACGGCTGGGCACCCTGGCAATATGCGATCTTGATCATTCCCGCCGTGCTCTACTTCCTTGAGTTGCCGAGGGACGGCTACAACATGACCCGTCTCGACGCGGACCTGAAAGACGTCGAACTCGATCCGGGCACTGCCAGCAAACGCATCGCGTTCGCCTCCGCCGCGGGAAGTATGGTGTTGCCGGCCTTCAAGAAGACCGGCCAGCTTAATTTGAAATTCAGCGAGCTTTCCCGTGTGGCCGCGACTCAGCGATCCCGCGAACGACTGGAAGGCTACACCGTGGTGCTCGAGGGACATTTCCGCATGATCCCCGGAAAAGATAAGGAATTCCAACTCTTCCGCGTCATGGTCAACTGCTGCGGTACTGATTCGATCACCTTGAAATCCCGTATCGTCGCACCAGAAGCACTGCAAGGGTACGCCTACATGGATTGGGTGAAGATAGAGGGCGAACTCTCATTCCAAAAAGTCGGCGGCAAGGACGAATGGATGCCGGTCATCACGCTGCCATCAATGGCGAACATCCAGAAAGTACCGCCGCCGGCGGATCCGAATAAGGATGTGTAGCGTTCGCACGACTAGACGATGTCATCAAGTATCAGGCGAGCCAGGTTGCGTAAGCTCCTGGAAGAGTTCAAGAGAAATGCCATATCCTTCAGGTGCTTACGCCACCTGGCTCGCCGGCGCAGCTAGCGATTGCATTCCACTGATATCTCTCGCATAATAGACGAAGCGTTTGACGACACGCCCTTGCAGGAGACGTCTCGATGTTTGTGATGCGCGCGACGATGGTGTTCTGCCTTCTCCTCCTCATTCAGGGGCAAGCGACCCCCTGCCCTTTCTGCCCGCAAGCGGGGCAGACGCTCACGAATGAAGTGAACCAGGCGAATTTGATCATTTTCGGGACCCTCTCGAATGCCAAGCGCGATCCGAAGGAATTCGGCAAGGGCACGACGGACATCGATATCGAGATCGTGGTCAAGGACCACAAATTTCTGAATGGCCGTAAGAAGGTTACTCTGCCGCGCTACGTGCCACCGGATCCGAAGAATCCCTCGAAGTATTTGGTTTTCTGCGAGATCTTCAACGACACGCTCGATCCGTATCGCGGCGAGGCGGTCGCGGTCGATAGCAAGATCGCGGAGTACCTAAAAGGGGCGATCATCGTTCG
>JAIOQJ010000509.1:0-5487 GCA_021413475.1 Planctomycetota bacterium
CCCAAGCCCCGAGGCGAGGCTTTGCGAGCCTCGGGGATCGCGCCGCGCTTTCGCCATCGCTCCATCCACGATCCGCAACTTATCCTCCCAGCGAAACTCCCACTCCGTTCGTTTCTGCCCCACGGCCCCCAAGGCCTGACGGCGTTCCGGATCTAGTTCCATTTGAGTCATCGCGTCGGCCAACCCATCCAGATCGCCGCAGCGGACCAGGAGGCCATCGTCGCCGTGTTGGATCAATTCACCGATGCCGCCGGAACGATAGCCGATGTTTGGTTTGCCGTTGGCCCAGGCTTCGAGAAGGACCAGCCCAAACGAATCGGAACGCGACGGCAGGCAGAAAACATCGATCCCCGCGTAGAAATCGCGTTTCTGTTGATCGCTGAGCGGGCCGAGAATGGTGACGCGCTCTTTCGGTTCGAAGTTTGTCCAGAAACGCGTGAATTCGGGCATCGCCGGGCCGGCCAGAACGATCCGAAAACGCGAACCTCGCTCCCACGCTTTTTTCGCCGCCCGCAGCAGATCGATCGTTCCCTTCGGCGGGCTCAAATTGGCGAGGTGGCCGATCACGCTATCGTCGGGTGTACACGACCAGGCATCACGAACGGAGCGATTGCCGCCGGTGCATTCGATCGGATCGACACCGAGACCTTGTAGAATCACCCGCGAGTCGGGAATGCCGAGCTTCCGAAGTGAATTGCGTTCGATCTCCGTCTGCGCGAAAACCACGTCGGCCGCTTCCAGCAAATACCGCATCGGCCGGGATGTGTAGATTTTTCGGGTGCGATCGCGTGGATCGTCGGGATTGCCCAAATGCAAGAACGGCGTGAGAAAAAACGGGGCCTTCTTCCGTCGGGCGAGTTTCAGACCGCAGCGCAACGGCCACGCGTACGGCAGAGCACTGGCGTGAACGAGATCGCACGGCCGATCTTCGGTCGCCGCGTCGTAGGCCATCCGCAGCGAAACGGGGTTGCAGGTCATTGTCAGGCATTGCCACGGGGCGCTGGGAATGAACGAGAGCAATTTCAGAAAGTGCCGCCGCGCGAACCAGTGCGACGGTTCGTAACGTCTGATGGTCAAGCCATCTTCGACGCTCGTGCCCGGACGAAGTTGCTTGCCTGTGCTGCTCCAGAAGGCGGAAAGATCGATCGCGGTGGAGGTCCAGACGGTAACGTCATCGCCCTGATCGTGCCGCCAACGGCTGAGGCGGTCGAAATACGCCTCGGAACCCCCAAGGGCGGGTGGAAAGCGTTGAATGAAATGTGCGACGTGCATGGTGTTCCTTCACCGCCGGGCGGGAGCGCTCCCCTTCGGGTCGCGGCTTCACGGGATAACCTCGCCTAGATAAATTCATACGATTACTCATGTGCTCTTGGCAACACGGAATTGGCGTCTCTCCAACGTGGAAGCTTGAAGGTGAAAATCGCATGTTAAGTGTTTCGAAATTAGCTGGTTCGGTATTACCCTCCGCGACATTGGCCGCCGGCGCGAAAGCTCGCCAGATGAAAGCCGCCGGCATCAAGGTATTCGATTTCAGCCTCGGCGAGCCGGATTTCCCGACCCCGGAACATATCTGCAAGGCGGCCGAGGCGGCCATGAAGGCCGGGCACACGCACTACACGCCGGTCAACGGCATTCCCGAACTGAAGGCCGCCATCTGCAAGTGGTACAAGTCGTACCACAATTTCGAATGCACCCCGGATCAGGTGCTGGTGTCGAACGGCGCGAAGCACTCAATCCACAACGCCCTATCTGCCACCTGCAACCCTGGCGATGAAGTCGTCATCCCCACGCCCTACTGGGTCAGCTACAGCGACCTGGTGCAGATGACCGGCGCGAAGCCGGTGCTGGTGACCACCACCGCCGCGGCCGGCTTCAAGGTGACGCCTGCGCAACTCAAGGCCGCGATCACCCCCAAGACCAAGCTGGTCATGCTGAATTCCCCGTCGAACCCGACGGGGAAGGTCTACACGCGGGCGGAACTCGAAGCGATTGTCGAGATGCTGCTCGGCACGGATGTATCGATCCTCAGCGATGAAATCTACGAGCAACTCACCTACGGCGACGCCAAGCCAACCTGCATCGCGACGCTCAATCCGAAACTCCGCGAGCGAACGATCACCATCAGTGGAGCCAGCAAGAGTTACGCGATGACCGGCTGGCGCATGGGCTGGACCATCGCTCCGAAACCGATCATCGACGCGATGGGGAACGTCCAGAGCCAGCAGACGAGTTGCCCGTCGAGCGTCAGCCAGTACGCGTTGCTGGCCGCCCTCGAAGGACCGCAGCAGTGCGTCGCCGACATGCGGAAGGAATTTGAATTCCGCCGTAATCTGGCCGCCGCGGCCCTGAAAAAGATCCCCGGCATCGACTTCCCGATGCCCGAGGGAGCCTTCTACATCTTCTTCGACGTGTCGGCCTACTTCGGCAAAACGCCCGGCGGCAATCCGATCACCGACGACGTCAGCTTCTGCAAATACGCCCTGGAAACTGCCCACGTGAACTTGGTCCCCGGCTCCGCGTTCGGAGCACCGGGGAACGCGCGAATGTCCTACGCAACCAGCCGCGCCGAGATCGAAGGCGGCATCGGCCAGTTGGCGAATTGGCTTAAAACCGTTTAGCCGCGACTCGAAGGGTTTCCGGAGAGTCGCGTGCGGTGTTGGGAGAAAACCATGCCCGTCCTCTACCTCACCGAAAACGACGTCCGCCAGGTCCTCACGATGGAGATTGCCATCGCGGGGGTCGAGGCGGGGCTTCGAAAAATGGCACTCGAGGAGGCGTTTAACGTCCCTCGGACCCGCTGCCAGACCGACCATACCACGCTGAATGTCCTCTCGGCGGCGGCAAAGACCGTCGGCGTCATCGGTTACAAGGCGTACACCACGACGAAGTCCAGCGTTCGTTTCCACATCACGCTCTACGATGGCAAGACTGGCGAAATGATCGCCTTGATGCAGGCGAACCTGCTCGGCCAGATGCGGACCGGGGCCGCTAGTGCCGTGTCGACGAAGTTCCTCTCACGCCCTGAATCGTCCACGGTCGGCCTGTTCGGTACCGGCAAGCAGGCACGAACGCAGTTGCTCGGCATGACCAAGGTGCGAACCATTCAGCAGGCCTTCGTGTACAGCCCGAACGAAGAACATCGCAAAACCTTTGCGGCTGAGATGTCCGAGACCTGCAGTATCGAGGTGGTTCCCGTCGCGACCCCTGCCGAAGCGGCCCGGAATCTGGATATCGTCATCACCGCGACCTCGGCCCGCGACCCGTCCCTGAGAGGGGAATGGGTCTCGCCCGGCCAGCACCTCAATATCATCGGCTCCAATTTTCTCTCGAAGCGTGAGATTGACGTCGAAGTGATTAAGAAGGCGAACTTCGTTTGCATCGACAGCAAAGACCAAGGCAAACTCGAAGCGGGCGATTTCGTCGAGGCGCTCGATCAGCGCATTATCGAATGGTACGACGTCCAGGAATTGGGTCGCGTGGTGGCCAAGCGCATCGCGGGTCGGGAATCACCGCAAGACGTGACGCTGTTCAAATCGCTGGGGATCGGCCTCGAAGACATCGTGGTCGGTGCGGCGGTTCTGGAGAAAGCGAAACAGGCGAATCTCGGCACGTGGCTGGATTTGTGATTGGGGCGAGCCACTTTCAATACCCCGCCGCCTTGCCATCGATCCGCTTATCCGCCGCCCCGCGATAGGTCCCCGTTTTCGGATCGATCCAGATCGAATGCCCATCGCCTTGCTTCGAGTATTCCACCTTGTGGCCCATCTCCTTCAGCTTCTTGACCAGGTCTGGATATTCTTTCACCCCTTCGAAACGAATCTCGTCGGGGAACCACTGGTGGTGCATGCGCGGGGCATCGACGGCACTTTGCACGTCCATGCCGTAATCGACCACGCTGACGACGATACCGAATACCGTGTTGATGATGGTGCGGCTGCCGGGGCTGCCGGTGATCAGGAGCGGCTTGCCGTCCTTGGCGATGATCGTCGGCGATTGCGAACTGAGCATCCGTTTGCCGGGCGCGATCTCGTTCGGCTTGGTGCCGATGCCGCCGGTACGGGTGGTCACGCCCGGTTTCCAGTTGAAGTCGAACATCTCGTTATTGAGCAGATACCCGGCACCTTTCACGACCACGCGCGAGCCGTAGCTATTTTCGAGCGTGTAGGTGTTTGACACCGCCATCCCTTTCGAATCGATGATCGAGAAGTGGGTCGTGCTATCGCCGTCTTTGCCGAGCGGGATGTCGTCCGCGAGCGATTCGCTCTTGGTCGCATGTTTCAAATCGATCCCCTGGGCGAGCTTCTTGGCGTATTCCTTGGTGGCCAGATGATCCGGAATCTTGGTGAAGTCCGGGTCTCCCAGCCAGCGAGCGCGATCGCAGAAGGCCCGCCGCGAGGCTTCGGCCATCAGGTGAATCGTCTCAGGCGAGTAGCGTTCGTGTTTCTTGACGTCGAAATTCTCCATGATGTTCAGCATCTGCACCAGACAGGTCCCGCCCGAACTCGGCGGCGACGCTCCATAGACATCGTGGCCGCGATAGCTGCCGTGGATGGGAACTCGTTCGTTCGCTTTGTAGCCGGCCAGATCGTCCTTGGTGATGAAGCCGCCGCCCGTCTTCATTTCTTTTTCGAGAAGCTCGGCCAGCAGTCCCGTGTAAAAAGCGTTCGGCCCCTCCACGGCGATCGCGCGAAGAGTTTTGCCCAGGTCTTTCTGAACGAGTATGTCGCCGACTTTCCACGGCGAGCCGTCTGCTTTCCCGAAACAGCGTTGAAATTCGGCATTCTCTTTCGTGGCCTTCAACATCCCATTGAGCGACCTGGCCATCGAATCGGTGAGCGGAAACCCCTCCTCGGCCAGCTTCACGGCCGGCATGACGACGTCCTTCCAAGGGAGCTTGCCGAACTTCTTGTGCGCGAGTTCCATGCCGCGCACGGTGCCGGGCACCCCGACCGCCTTGTGCGTATGCGGGCTCTTTTCGTTGACGAAGCTCTCCCGATTAACTGCCTTCGGGGCGGTCTCGCGATACTCGAAAACGATCGGCTTCTCGTTACCGCCGAGATAGACGAGCATGAACCCGCCGCCGCCGATGTTGCCGGCCGGGGGGTAGGTGACCGCCATCGCCAGAGCCACAGCAACCGTGGCATCCACCGCGGTTCCCCCCTTCTTGAGAATCGCCACACCGACATCCGCCGCCGCTGGTGAAACGCAAACGACCATGCCGTTGCGTGCTTCGACGGCTCCGTCCTTGGCGTGGCACGGCGAAACGACGTGGAGAACGATGCAGATGCAGATCATCAGGGATCGCATGGAAGCCTTCATGTGAGTGACTCGCAATCGAATGACGTTTCCTCGGAGGGATACAGCATCGGCGATCAGAACTCCGCTTGTCAAGATGGTACTAGAAACGGTATTTTAACCACTGGCATCTTGATGTGCATATTGGCCTTGGCGAGCCGAGCGGCGTCAGCCGCCGGGTGACGCTTGAGA
>JAIOQJ010000509.1:5495-10532 GCA_021413475.1 Planctomycetota bacterium
GCCGTGCGGCGTCCGCCGCGGGGTTACGCTTGAGAGCGTGACGCACCACCCGGCGGCTGCCGCCGCTCGGCTCGCCTTTGAAACGAATTCTCTCTCAAAATCCGGATCCATCATGCACATTCAGGACATTTTTGCCGAACACGAAACAACTTTCAGTTTCGAGTTCTTTCCCCCGAAAACCGACGCTGCCTGGGAAGAATTGTTCGTGACTATCTCCCGACTGGAAGCTCTGCAGCCATCGTTCGTTTCCGTGACGTACGGTGCGGGCGGCTCCACGCGAGAGCGAACTCACGACCTGATCGTGCGGATTCATCGCGAAACCAACCTGACGGCCATTTCGCATTTGACGTGCGTTTGCCATTCACTTCCCGAAATGGAAGCGATTCTTGATCGCTATGCGGCGTCCGGGATCGAAAATATCCTGGCCCTCGGCGGCGACCCACCGCGAAACTTGGAGAACTTCGATCGGGCCAAGGACGCGTTCCAGCATGCGGATGAGCTGGTAACATTTATTCGCTCCCGAAA
This sequence comes from Planctomycetota bacterium, assembly GCA_021413475.1. Lineage (GTDB taxonomy): Bacteria > Planctomycetota > Planctomycetia > Gemmatales > Gemmataceae > JAIOQJ01. The sequence goes on from JAIOQJ010000509.1 coordinate 6,021, forward strand.
GAACGCTCCCGGACCACGCGGCTTCGGCATCGGCGTGGCCGGCTTTCCGGAAGGGCATCCCGGTTGCCCCAATCGGCTTCAGGAGATCGAGTTTCTGAAACGGAAAGTCGATGCGGGTGCCGACTACATTTGCACGCAACTATTCTTCGACAACCGCGATTTTTACGACTTCCGCGAACGCTGCGATCTGGCGGGGATCAAGGTACCGATCGTCGCCGGCATCATGCCGATTCCGTCGAAGTCGGGAATGATCCGCATGGCGGAACTGGCCCTGGGTGCCAAATTCCCGGCCGCGTTACAACGTGCCGTCGCCCGCTGCCATGATGACGAGGGCATTGCTAGGGTTGGAATTCACTGGGCCACCGAGCAGTGCCGTGATTTGCTTGATAACGATGTGCGCGGCATCCACTTCTACACGCTCAACAAATCGGACGCGACTCGGCAAATTTACGAGAACCTGGGCGTGAAAGATTCGACGGCATTGCGGAAAGTGTCGTGACGAGTTTCAGCCACGGATGAAACACGGATTTAACACGGATAAATCAAAGAAATTGAACCACAGAGACACAGAGGGCCCAGAGAAGAAATTGATGAAAACCTGTCTTCTCTGTGCCCTCTGTGTCTCGGTGGTTCAATTCTTGTTTTAATACTATTTCCCCGAAAAATCCGCGAGTTCCGGGCGAAACTCCACTTCCACCACCGCGCCGCGGCTGACTTTAATCCGCTGGGTCTTCTCAATCGGTGCTCGGTACCAGACCCGGGCGACGATGCCAAGTTCTGGGTCGCGTTCATATCGTTCGACGTGCCAATTCGGCATCCAACAAACGATTTCGTAGTCGCCATCGGGCACTTCATCCAGCACGAAGCGACCATCCGAATCGGTGTGCGTCCAGTATGGATGCTCGACCACGTGCAAATAGCAGCGAGCCCAGTAATTCGTGGCGGCACTACAGAATTCGACCGTTCCAGGCTCCTTCATTTCTTTCCGCAGAGGTTTATCCGGGTCCGGGAACGCCAGCGTAAAGAAGGCGGCCCCGCGAGCCCTCAGCATCTCGAATGCGGTGTCGCGAGAGACCATTTCGACATGATCGCCAAGTTTGACGAACCCGGATGTTCGTGGTTGTTCTCCTTGAACGATGTTGATGAAGGTGCCCTTCATCTCGATTCGCGCATCGGGGATCTTCCAAGGTTTCGAGCGGGCCGGGGCGACTTTCTTCAGGTAGATCGCCGCGCCGGCAACACCGTTCTTGGCGTCAATGCGAGGCAGCAGCGGGTTGCGAGCTTCCGCTTCCGCCGTCTGTGCGCCGAGCACGATCTTGGCATCGCGGTAACTGGTGGCAATTGGCCGAGCCCCGTTCCAGGTCACTTTGCCCTTAATCGTGCCCGTCGCTTGCGGATCAAAGGTGGTTCCAAGGACCGGAGGCTCAATCTTTGGCCTTTCCGCCACGGGCAACGGTGCCGCCTGTGTGCCGCAACCAGCAAGAACCATCAGCGCGATCAAAGGAAGGGAACGAGCAAAAAGTGCCATCCGATTCATCTCCGTGTATCCTTACTCTGGAGAAGAGTGATTCGAAGCTGCTAGTTCAGGAGCGAGCGATGCCAACCGCGACTCATCCCGGCTATGTGGTCCGCCGCGTCGCGGACGCCCCCACGTTTCCTTGCCCGTGCGGGGAGAGCACGCGGCCGCTCACTTCCGCCGACACGCCGACGTGCAGCCTGCACGTGACGTCCATCAATGACTCCGTCTTGCATTACCACCGGGAAACGACCGAGGTCTATTACATCCTTGAAGGCCGCGGCACGATGCATCTCAATGGCGATGTCGTGGCCATCGAACCGAACCTAGTCATCTACATCGAACCCGGCACCCGGCACCGCCTCGTCAGCGAGGGCGGCGTGAAGACCATCGTCTTCAGCATCCCCGCGTTCCACGCGGAGGATGAGTATTTCGATTGATCGTGATGAAAATTAGCAATCACGAAAACACGAAAGAATGAAAGCAACCTTTCATTCTTTCGTGTTTTCGTGATTGCTATTTTCTAATCACCACGTGGCAATCTACCCGACAACGCACGACCCAGCAACCCCGCTCAGGACTGGCTGCTCCGGCTCGCCTTCTTGCGGTCGGTTTCTTTCAGCAATTGTTTCCGAAGCCGAACCGACTTCGGGGTGATCTCGACCAGTTCGTCGTCCTCGATATACTCCAGCGCCGCTTCAAGCTCGAATCGGCGCGGCGGTTTGAGAGGCGTTTTGATTTCCGCCCCGGCCGAGCGCATGTTGGTCAACTTCTTTTCCATCGCGACATTCACGGGCAGGTCATTATCGCGGCAATGCTCACCGACAATTTGGCCTTCGTAGACCGGCTCCATCGGACCGACGAACAGAATGCCTCGCTCTTGTTTGCCTTCCAGCGAAAACCCGGTCGCCTTGCCGGTTTCCGTCGCGATCATCACGCCGTTGGCCCGGCCGGAAATTCCAGCTTTCACGGGCATGTATTCGTGGAAATTATGATGCACGATGGCCAGGCCGTTCGAAGCCGTCATCATCTTCGTGCGCAAACCGATCAGGCCGCGGGCTGGGATAATGAATTCGAGATGGGCCAGGCTCGTGCCCGATTCCATTTTTTGACATTGCGCTTGGCGTTCCAGCACCAGGCCCATGATGGGCCCGACGTGCGAGGCCGGCACATCCACGACGAGGTATTCGAACGGCTCCATTTTGACGCCGTCGATTTCTTTCATGATGACGCGCGGTTTGCCCACCGACATCTCCGACCCTTCGCGCCGAATGTTCTCGAGCAAAATGGACAGATGGAGCAAACCGCGACCGGAGACGATAAACTCTTCCGCGCGCAATTCACTCTGGCGAACGCGTAGAGCCACGTTCGACTGGAGTTCGCGATTAAGTCGCTCTTTCAGTTCGCGATTCGTCAGCGGTTTGCCTTCTTGCCCGGCAAACGGCGAATCGTTGATGCGGAAAACCATGTCGAGCGTCGGCTCGTCGATCGGAATCGGTGTCATCGCCACGGGATGGTCGAAATCGCAAACGGTGTCGCCGATATCGGCCCCGTCGAGGCCGACCACGGCGCAAATATCGCCCGCCAACATCTCGTCTGTTTCTAGTTTGCCGAGGCGATCGTAGCCGAGGACTTGTACAACCGTGTCGTCCACCCGGTTGCCGTCTTTCTGTCGAACGATGGCAACCTTCTGATTCTTGCGGATCTTGCCGTTGCGAATCTTGCCGATGGCGATGCGGCCGACGAAATCGCTGTACTCAAGGGCGGCCACCTGAAATTGCAGCGGGGCATCCACATCGGCCTCGGGGGCGGGGATGTACTTCAGAATCGCGTCGAAGATCGGCCCGAGATTCTTCGGTTCGATCGCCATATCGGTGGTGGCGATGCCTTTGCGGCCCGAAGCGTAAAGCAGCGGGAATTCCAGCATGCTATCGTCGGCCCCAAGTTCCAGGAACAAATCAAAAACGGCGTTGTGAACCTCGGCGATGCGGGCATCCGGCCGATCGATCTTGTTGATGACGACGATCGGCTTCAGGCCGCGTGCGAACGCCTTGCGCAGCACGAAACGCGTCTGTGGCAGCGGCCCTTCGGCGGCATCCACGAGAAGGAATACGCCGTCGGCCATTTGGAGGATGCGCTCGACCTCGCCGCCGAAGTCGGCGTGACCCGGGGTATCCATCAAGTTGACTTTGACGTCGCCGATCTTGAACGCGAGATTTTTCGCGAGGATCGTGATCCCGCGCTCGCGTTCCAGATCGTTGGAATCGACGATTAGCCCATGCTGACCGCCCGCCAATTTGTCGAGTTCGCCCGCGCGAAACAGACCGCTTTGGCGCAGCATGTTATCCACGAGGGTCGTCTTGCCATGATCGACGTGGGCAATAATGGCCACGTTGCGAATATCGTTTCGCCGCATCAGGTTCCTGCCGGTAAAATCGGTATGGGTGAATTAGACACTTGCATTTAGCGCCGGTGTGGTTGATATTATAGAGCTTTTTCGAATATCCGTAAGCCCTGGATTGTGTGGAACGTGTGAAGAGACCGTCGCGAACCCTTCCAGTTCAATAGAGCAAGCAGCATGGACATTTACTTCATTCGACACGCGGATGCGATTCCCCAGGGGGAAAACGGCATCGAAACCGACGAACAACGTCCCCTCAGCGACGAGGGGATCCAGCAAGCAAACAGCCTGGCGCACGCGTTCAAAAAACGTGGAATCACGTTCGATTTAATCGCGACCAGCCCGCTGGTTCGCGCCCAGCAGACCACCGCGGCACTTCGAACGATCCTTGAAATCGAAGAATCACACGTCGTAACTTCCGACGAACTCGCCCCCGGCGGCCGGCCGCGCAAGCTTTCGCGCTATGTGAACGGCCAGCTCGGCAATTCCATCGCCCTCGTCGGCCACCAACCCGATTTGAGCATGTACGCGGCATGGTTGCTCGGTGAGAAAGAGGTTCAAATCCACTTCGCCAAAGCCGGCGCGGCCTACATCC
>JAIOQJ010000509.1:10548-14096 GCA_021413475.1 Planctomycetota bacterium
GAAGGGGTCCGGGATCTTGCGGTGGTTGATTACGCCGATGTGGTTGGAGTGAGGGATCGTGAAGCCGCGACGCGTAGTCTTCGGAGCGGAGCGCTTTTGCCCTCGGAATGACCTTACGAATTCACGGGGACATGAACGCTCCGCTCCGAAGACTCCGCCTCGCGGCTTCACGGGAGATTGCTCAGGGCACCTTCGGTTTAGCAATCTTCACTTTCTTGTCGTTGATGAGTACCTGCGTCAACTGTCGGAGCATGGGCAATGGCTCTTCGCCCTTGATGAGCTTGATTTTGGAAAGGTCGAATTCGATCGGGGTGAGCTTGGCATTGAGTTCGAAATAGACATCCTTGGCTCGCGACCCATCGGCCCGGTTGTACCCCTGGGCAAACGCGAAACTGCGGTTCGTTTCCGCGTCCGTGATGACGGCGCAAATCGGCCGATCGTCTTCCGCCCAAGTCTTGACGACCTCCCACTTGCCTCCGACCTTGCCCGCGGTATAGAGCTTGCACGAATTGGTGACGAAGAAATAGGTATGATTGCTGGAAAAGACCGTGAATGGTTCGGTAAAGCCGAGATGAAAGGTTTCCTGCGGCTTATCGTACCACCGCATATTCCATTGAACATACTTCTTCTGGTCAAAATTCTTGGGCCACATGCGAACAGAATCCCAAACCTCGCACTTGCCTTTGTAGAGCACAAATGTTGATTCCGAAGCAGAACTGGTAGGGAGGGAATCGCAAAACGCAACTTTCGTCGCGATGGCGAAATGCCATTCCGTATCAGTCTCAAATTTTCCGCGCATCGGGCGTTTATTTTCAAACATGATATTGAGATCACGGGTCGCCAAGGAAAGCCCCCAACCAAAATATTCGTGTCCATGTTGTTTGTACTTTGACCACATGAGATCTTCCGCCTTTGGATTGTTCTTGTCGAACATGGGCAACTCATCAAGCGGGATTCGCTTGACCTCCAATACGCCGGTCATCACGCCGCCGCCAAGCATCCAAAGGATACCGTCGCGAATACGCCAACGCACGGGCAACCTATCGGCGATGCCATAGCCGTTGAGGAGGAATTCATACTTTGCCTTTTGCCGCGAATTGTCAGCCCCTTTGGCCAATGGCTGCGCGACAAGTTGATAGAATCCGTCGCCATTTAGAACTCGATCCAAACGCAGGTAAAACAATTCGTTGTCGTGAATTGATGCCAGCATAGGCGGATCAGCACTGAACAGAAGGGAACGATCCCCAAAGAGGGCGTAGAAAACCGCTGCGAATGCAAAGCCGTAAGATGCCATCTTGCGCATACGCCATCTCCGATGGGTCCGTACCGATTACGGATGATAACGTTGATGGATGCCTTTCTGTTGGTCGCCACCCGCCGAAATCCATTTGCCCTCCCCCAAATTCGATCCTACTCTCCCGATTGAGGCCGCCACTTTCCCCTCACGGCGAAGTGGCAGAAAGTGGCAGGATTTGTCATGAACGGTAAAAAAAACTGCGAATTCGGACATTCGCCCGATGGTTGATGCGACAAAATGCGACATTTTGGACGCGCCCGACAAAAGTCGTTTTTGGTCAAAACGCCCTCAATAAGCAACGAGGTTTTTGAGGGTGTTTACGTAAAAACTGGACTTCTGTCGGGCGCGTCCATTTTGGAACAAAAAACAAAAAAGTGGGAGGCGGAGTGGCGGTTTGGGGGGTGGGTAGCCCGACGCGTAAGCGAGGGAAACGCAACCCTCGCTTACTCGTCGGGCTACCAACGAAAGATGCACTCACTTCCCCGTCTGCACATACTTCTTCCACGCCACATCGAGCTTCTCGACCGGTAGTTCCAGCGATTTCAGGACCTCATCGGCTTTCGGAATGGGGGAACCTTCCACTGGCCGCATATTCGAAAGGAATTGGCCCAGCTTGGATGACTCGGAGCCGAAGACGAGGTACTCCATCAGGCTCGCGGCGAGCAATTGTTTTTCCTTGTCGAGCGGGGGCATCCAGACGTCGCCGACTTTGTATTTGCCGGGCTTGGCTTTGGTTTCGTAGAGGAGCTTTCGCACCGCCGCCTTGTCGCCAGCGAACTTCGGATCGGTCCGCATCTGAATGGCGCGGGCGAAGCCAAGACGGATCCACGCGGGCAACTCGTTCGCTCCGGCCTTGGCGAAGAGGAGAGCGACCGCGACCTGCGTGCTGGCCTCGACATCGAGGTCGGTCGGTTTCTCGCCCGGCAAGACGCCCACTGCGACGTACGGTTCATTCCCCTGGCCGTTCACGTGGCTGCGATCGTCTTTTTCGAGCCGATCGTTCACGATCACCCCGACGAAGGCGGCGTAGTGCTTCCGCTCCGGCAGAAAGTAGATCGCCAGCTTTCCCTTTGGTGGGCTCTCGCTCTTTTCAAACTTCAGTGCCTTCAAGGCAACTGCATAGGCCTTCTGAACTTGATCCCCCATCGTCCTGAGCTTCGCTTCCGGGAACGGTCCGCAGACGATCAGGTCTTGGGTTTCAATCAACACGGGACTCGCTATTTCGCATTTCTTCAAAACATCGAGAGCGACCATCTTCTGTTTGGCGATCATTTCATCGCGTTCGTCGGCAACAACCGATGCGCCACAAAGCATGAGGGCAAGGAGAGAGAGCCTGAACATGTTCATACTCCGAAAGAAGGCGTTTAGGAGAATGATCTGATTATACCGCCCCGCTCGGGAAGCGAAAGGAATTACATTCCCCTTGGCGGAAACTCCCCAAACCCGGATATTATTACTATCTTGCTTCGATTCAATGGAGACGCTGCGATGCATCTTAACGCCGCCTTGGGATCATGGTTGGTCCGCCGCGCGATCATTCTGATGGGGGTATTCGCCATGTTCCTCCCTATGCCGCACGCGGCCGAGCCGAAAGACGCCAAGGAGAAAGGGAAGCCCAACCGCCTCCTGAAGGAGAGCAGCCCGTATTTGCTCCAGCACGCGTACAACCCCGTTGATTGGTTCGCCTGGGGCCCAGAGGCGTTCGAGAAAGCCAAGAAGGAGAAGAAGATCATTTTCCTCTCGATCGGCTACAGTTCTTGCCACTGGTGCCACGTGATGGAGAAGGAATCGTTCGACAACAAAGACGTGGCCGACTTCATGAACAAGAACTTCGTCTGCATCAAAGTCGATCGCGAAGAACGGCCGGATATCGACGACATTTACATGAACGCCCTCCACGCGATGGGTGCCCGCGGCGGCTGGCCGATGTCGATGTTTCTCACTCCCGACGGCAAGCCGATCGTCGGCGGCACCTACTGGCCGCGTGAAGACCGGGTAATCGAAGGCCAGACCGTGAATGGCTTCAAAACCATTCTCGGCAAAATCCTCGAAGTCTGGAAGGAAAAACCCAAGGAAGTCGAGGCCCAGGCCGCGGAGTACGCGGAACAAACTAATGAATCGATGTCCCGTCTCGTGCGTGTCAACCCGATCGTTGTTCTCGATCGGTCGCTGGCTAAAGGCGCGGCCGAGGCGATGAGCGAGCAGATCGATCCGACCCACGGCGGCATCGGCCGGCGCGAGAACAAATTCA
>JAIOQJ010000085.1 GCA_021413475.1 Planctomycetota bacterium
GAAGTGGAAGGCGTAGAGGTTCCACTCCGTGGGGTTATAACGGGCGGTGATGATCTTGTCGGCGAGGTCGTAGGCGGAACTGATCTTGGTGCCACCGCTTTCGCGCGTGTTGTAGAACGTGTGCTCGTCGACTTCCTTGGCCAGGGCGTCGTGAATGATGTAGACCGTGTCGACGCCCTTGTAGTGGGCCTTGATCCAGGTGTCGATCCAGAACGATTCAATGCGGACGATTTCCTTCTGCTCGTCGGTCATCGAACCGGAGACGTCCATCATGTAAATGATGGCGGCCACGCTCTCGGGCTTTGGCGTTTCCTTCCAACTGCGGTATTGCTTGTCGGCACGGATCGGGATGATGCGCGGGTCGCGGGGATCGTACGTGCTTGACGCGATCTGCCGTTTCAGGGCCCGCTTGTAGGTGCGCTTGAAGTGCCGTAACGACTCGGGGCCTACCTGGCGGATGCTGGTGTACTTGTCGCGTTCGGTGACGATGTTCTTCTGGCCGCGCGGCTCGATGCGGGGGAGAGCGAGTTCCTCGCCGAGCAGCGTGGCGAGTTCCTCCATCGTCAGCTCGACTTCGAGGATATGCCCGCCCGGTTGATCGCCGGCCTGCGGTTCGCCGTCTTCCTGCGGGGCCGTGAGCGGTTGGCCTGGCTGGCCATCGCCCACGCCGACGCCGCCGGAGCCTTTGGAACCGTAACGGAACTGGGGGATCTCGATCGACGGCAGCGGGATGCTGACGAGGTCGTTCCCTTTCTTTCCGATCATTTCGCCGCGGCTGAGGTACTTCGAGAGGTTGTTCTTCACCTTGCCGCGAACGATTTTGCGGAAACGCTGGAGGTCGCGTTCAATCTTTTGGCCCACGGTGGATCGCCTCTCCAAAAAGGTGGGGACGAAGGCTAAACAAGTGATCCGATCGAGAGATCGGTTGTCCGGGAGCGAGAGGTTGGATGGGGGTACCCTGAGCCGCGCGGTCCGTGCATTTATGGCTGCACCTTCCGGCCTGACCAGGTTCATGACCTTCCGCCGGTCAGGCCCCCACCCATCCCCTCGCTCTTCGGACTTGTTTCACTTCTTCGTCTGGCCCCGGGCAAAGATACTAGCGACGAAGTTCAGCACGTCGGTGGCACTTGACTCGTTGTACCCGTAGTTCCGGATCAAACGGCTCTTGACCACCTCGATTTTCTCTTGGGTGGCCTTGTCCACGACGTTCGACACCAGGCTGGTGAGCTTGATGGTGTCTTTCTGATCTTCGAACAGTTTCAGTTCCAGGGCCTTTTGGAGGCGTTCATTCGTTTTATAGTCGAATTTCTTGCCGTCAATCGCCAAGGCCCCGATGTAGTTCATTATCTCCCGACGGAAGTCGTCCTTCCGGCTCTCCGGGATGTCGATTTTCTCCTCGACGGAACGCATTAAGCGTTCGTCCGGATCGTCGTGGGCCCCCGTGTAGCGGTTGCGGACTTTTTCCCGCTGCGTGTAGGCTTTGACGTTGTCGATGTAGTTGGAGCAGAGTCGCGAAAGAGCCTCCTCGTCGGCCGCGATCGCTCGCTGAACTTCGTTTTTCACGATGTCCTCGTACTCTTCCTTCACCACGGCGATCAGTTCCCGATAGTGGCGGAGCGTCTCCTCGTCCGTGATCAGCGAGTGATGCCGCAAGCCGTCTTCGAGCTCTTTGATCACCATGAACGGATTCAGGTTGTCCTCGTCGGGATGAGCAACCAGAGCGTTCGAAATCTTGTCCTGAATGTAGCGCGGCGAGATGCCGTGCATCCCTTCCGCCGCGGCCTCCCGCTTCAACTCGATCACGTTGTCCTCGGTGAAGCCGGGGAGCGTCTTGCCGTTGTAGAGCTTGAGCTTCTGGAGCAGGCTCAAGCTCGCATGCTTCGGCGGCGACAGCCGGGTCAGCACGGCCCACATGGCCGCGATCTCGATCGTGTGCGGGGCAATATGCTTGCCTCGCACACGTTGCGGGTTGAAGTCCTTTTCGTAGATTTTGATCTCTTCCCGCAGCCGCGTGACGTACGGAACGTCGATCTTCACCGTACGGTCGCGGAGGGCTTCCATAAACTCGTTGTTCTGCAGCCGCTTGTATTCCGGCTCGTTCGTGTGGCCGAGGATGACCTCGTCGATATCGGTCTGGGCGAACTTCTTCGGCTTGATCTTGTGCTCCTGAGACGCACCGAGCAAGTCGTAGAGGAACGCCACGTCGAGTTTGAGAACCTCGATAAATTCCACCAAGCCGCGATTGGCGATGTTCAATTCGCCATCGAAGTTGAAGGCCCGCGGATCGCTGTCCGAGCCGTACTCCGCGATCTTGCGATAATTGATGTCGCCGGTTAACTCCGTGGAATCCTGGTTCTTCTCGTCCTTGGGCTGGAAGGTGCCGATGCCGACGCGATCCTGTTCGGAAAGGAGCAGGCGAAACGCTTTGACATCTTCCATCACCCGATGCCAGTCGCCGTTGTACTTGGCCATCCGCTCGTTAAACATGGTACGGCAGAACGGGCACATATCGCCGCGAATCACAATTTCGTGCGCAACGTTCTTCCGGCTCTCGTTCAGGTCTTTCACCACAGCCGCGCGAAGTTCAGCCGGCACGAGGTGCAAGGGCTCCTCGTGCATCGGGCATTTCTGGAAACTGCCGTCAGCCATCTTCCAGGAGTAGGTGAACAGCATGCCCGCATCGGAGCGGGAATACTCCTCGAGCCCCCGCTTCAGTAGGCGGGCGATGGTGCTCTTCGATGATCCGACCGGACCGTGCAGCAGCAGTACGCGCCGTTCAGTACCGTAACCTTGTGCCGCCGACTTGAAGGTGTTCACCAGTTGCATCAGCGACCGATCGATCCCGTAAACGGAATCCCCCATCCGGGCCGCGAACTCGGTGAAGAACTTGTAACGCACGATCCGGTCCTTGTTCTCGTACACCTCTTCGGTGCCGTGAGACTGGATCATATCGTAAAGACGCTGATAAGCGGTCCGGGTGACGTCCGGCCGATCGATGACAATATTGAGATAGTCCTCGAACGTGCCTTCCCAGTGCAACTTGCGATAGTCGCTCAGGTCGAGCTCGGAGCGGAGTGAGGACAGAATTGACTTTCCGTTGGCCATCGGGTTTGCCTCCATGGAAGCGCGGGACAGACGCGCCGCATCGGTACTTCCCGGAGAGACGTGGCTGTCAACTTGGCAGCCTGACGCCGACGGGAAGAGAACCATGTCGAAACCGCCCACCATCCGAGGACGGCGGCTAAAGCAACACCACCGAGAAATTGACGAACAGGCCGAGGGGTGTTCGAAAGAGAGAGCAGCGATTCGATGGACCGTTCCGGGTGCCCATCGACCAAAAGTGGAGAGTCTCCCGCTTTGGGCGGCGAACAATGTCCGCCCAAAAATTCGAACCCGAACCATGTCGTCAGTTCATTCTACCGGGCCACATGGCTCCATCCAAATGTGTGAATGCGGTTCCTTCCACATCTTTCCCAATCGCATCAAGCTGACTAATCCGCGGATCCGTCAAAGTCCGACCGGGCGATACCACAATTATACCTCACAATCGCGCAACCTCTGTCGATTTTAACGTCCGCCTAGAGCAGAATACGATAGTGCGACGGGGGGCTGTCAAGACGGTTTTGCCTTCCGCGACGGTTCGGCTGGACGTAACGGCCGTGCCATGAGTATAGTCCGGCCGCGATTGCAGCCTGATTCCAGCGAATTCACACGGATGTCCATGGAGATAAAATTATGCGGAATATTTTTGCCTTGGTGGGCCTCACCACGATCGCTTTCGTCGGTCTCGGCTGGTATCTCGACTGGTATCGCCTCAGCCGACAACCTGCATCCACCGGTGCCACGAACACCACTAGCTTCAAAGTGGACTTGAACCCGTCGAAGATCACCGAGGACCTCAAGAGAGGGATCGAACGCGGCGGCGAAATCGTCGAGCACCTGAGCAAGGACAGCGGCACCAATCAACAAACGACAACGAACACGGAGGCTCCCAAGCCAGAGCCGACGCCCAACTGGCTCACCCCTCCCGCCACGTTGACACAGCCACAGTCGCAGGCAAGTAACATTTCCATACCGCGCTGACGCATTTCGTTGGACGGCTTTCCAAGGCCGTCCCATCGAATCGCTGGTCGAGGAGCCGGCGATGGACACGATCGAAGCCAAATCACTTTTCTCCCCGGCTACCGGCTACATCCAGCGCGGCGGCTTTCAGTGGACGTGCAACCCGTACGTCGGCTGCACGTTCGGGTGCAAATACTGCTACGCCATGTACCTGCCGCAAAACGACCAGCCCAAGGAAGATTGGGGCCGTTGGTTCCGCGTCAAACGAAACGCGGTCGAACTCGCCGAACGTCACGGCCGCAAGGTGGCCGGGCAAGCGATCTACATGTCAAGCGTGACCGATCCATATCAACCGGTCGAACGCTCGCTCTTTTTGACGCGCGGAATTCTTGAAGCGTTAATTCCGCATCAGCCCCGCCTGGTCGTGCAAACGCGTGGCCCCCTGGTTGTTCGCGACATCGATTTGCTGAACGAATTCCGCTCGGTTCGCGTTAATTTCTCGATCCCCACCGATAGCGAGAGCGTCCGCCAAGCCTTCGAACCGAAAGCTCCGCCGCTGGAGAAACGCTGGGAGGCGGTAGCCACTCTCCGCGACGCGGGTATTCCGTTTGGCATTTGCGTCACGCCGACACTGCCGCTCGAACACCCACGCAAATTCGCGGAAACTCTGGCGGCGAGCGGGGCTAAGGTCCTGGTCGTGCAAGATTTTCACCACTCCGGCGGTGGTTTCGGTGCGGACACTTCCAAGGAAGCAATGTCCCTGGTCGAGTCGCTCGGATGGAGCACCGCTCGCTATCGCGAGTTCAAAAATCAACTGGCGGGATTGACGGAATTGTTCGAAGGCGAGGCCGGTTTCTTCCCGCCGCCAGACTCAGCGACGGCTCGATAGGAGCTCGTCGAAAAAATCCTCGAAGCGTTTCACCAACGCGACTCGCGAATACTGAGAAGCGACACGTTCTCTAGCGGATGAGCCCATCTGTCGTGCCGCTTCAGGGTGCTCCGTGAGCCAGGCGATCGCCGCCGCCAACGCGGCATCATCCTTCGGCGGAACGATCAGACCATCGATACGATCGCGCACAAGCCGGCCATTGGCACCAACGTCGGTGGCCACAATCGCCCGCCCGGCCGCCATGTATTCCAGGAGGGCGTTCGACATCCCCTCGGAATGCGAGCAGAGTACCGCGATATCTTGGCGGGCCAAAAACGCGGGAACATCTGTAACCGGCCCGCTCAGGCGAACGGCATCATTCGTCCCGATCAGCCGTTCGAGTTCTGACCGCTGCTCGCCTTCACCCGCGACTTCGAAACGTAGCTGCGGGTGCTTGTTTCTCAGAAGTGCGGTGACACGAACCAGACCATCGATATTCTTCACGGGCCGTAGATTGGCGACGGCCCCCACTTGAACGTTCGTTCGCCCCGTTTCGGGCGGTCGGCCAATCGGGAATCGCTCGACATCGACGCCATTTTCGATAACGACGACTTTCTCTGGCGATTGTTGCTCGGTGTCGATGATCGCCTGGCGGCCATCGTCGCTGTTCGTCAGCGTAACGTCGGCGAAACGGCCCATCCAACGTCCGAGCCGCCGATGGCGGTCGGTCATCCAGTAACCCAGGTTATTCCGGACGCGAACGATCTTCTTGATGCCGCACAGCCGTGCGAACGGAACACCGAAGTAGGTGCTATCGAGGAAATATGTTTGCAACAATTCGATCCGATGCTTCCGCCAGAATCGGCCGAGTTGCCGCAGAGACGGGATTGTCGAGCCGCCCAGCAACGAACGGATGCCAAGCCGCAGGATCGGACAGTCGTCGGGCTCCAGCGCTCGCGATTCGTCATCAAGCCCGTCGAGGAGCACCAAGTGCGGCAGAACGCGGGAGCGATCCAGGGAACGAATCAACGCGAGCAACTGCGTTTCGGTCCCGGCCCGGCTGAGCCGATCGATCAGAAAGCAAACCCGGCTCGGTCGCGTCCGCTGATGTCGGACGATCGACTGTTCGATGTTCGGAAAAGCGACTCGCATCATTCTCCTC
>JAIOQJ010000510.1 GCA_021413475.1 Planctomycetota bacterium
ATACGACGTTGCGCCTGATCCTGACCCTGGACGGCGAGACGATCGTCAAGTGCGTCCCCGATATCGGCTACTTGCATTCCGGATTCGAGAAGCTCGGCGAGGATCTCGATTACAACCAGTACGTGACCGTCGTCGATCGGATGAACTACATCTCGCCGATCTACAACGAGATCGCCTGGTTCAACTCGGTCGAAAAGTTGATGGGGATCGAGTTGACGCCGCGGTGCAAATACATCCGCACCATCATCGGCGAACTGGCCCGAATCAGCGATCATTTGCTCTGCGTTGGTGCGGCCGCCCTCGATCTCGGCGGCATCACTGCGTTCCTGTATGCCTTCAATCAACGCGAGAAGATCTACAACATCTTTGAAACGATGGCTGGGCAGCGGTTTCACCCGAGCTATCTCCGCGTCGGCGGCCTGATGGTCGACGTCAATGAATCGTGGATCGATCAGATCCGGGAATTCATCCCCCAATTCGCGAAGTCCCACGCCGATGTTTGCCGATTGCTCAATCGCAACCGCATCTTCATCGATCGCACCAAGGGCGTCGGCGTGCTGACGAAAGAAGAAGCGATCAACCGCAGCGCCACCGGGCCGATCGCCCGCGCCGCCGGAGTCGTTCGCGATGTTCGCAAGGATGAGCCGTATCTTGCGTACAAGGACTTTGATTTCCAGGTGATTTGCGCCAAGGGAGGCGATTGCCTGTCGCGCTACATGGTCCGCATGGAAGAGATGCGCGAGAGCATGAAGATCATCAAGCAGGCGGTCGAGAATCTCCCGGCCGGGGCGGTGAATGTCAACATCGACGACCGCCTGACGATCCCGGACAAGACGGCGACCTATCGCAGCATCGAAGGGCTGATCCAGCATTTCGAACTGTTCATGTGGAACCGCCGTTGGAAACCGCCCGTCGAGGAACTCTACGCGGGCGTCGAAGCCCCCAACGGCGAGCTTGGATTCTACGTGGTCAGCGACGGCGAAGGCCGGCCCTATCGGGCCCGCACGCGGCCGCCGTCGTTTATCCACTTCGCGATGTTCCCGCATTTGATCGAAGGGCATCAAATCAGCGACGTGCCGGCGGTGTTGGGGAGTCTGAATATTATCGCGGCGGAGTTGGATCGATAATTGGAAGTCGAGCGGCGAGTACCATGAGCTTTCTCAGCGAAGATCTGAAAAACCGAATCCGCGCGTATCTGCCTCGCTACCCGAACAAGCAGGCGGTCACACTGCCGGCGTTGCACATGGTACAGGATGAACTGCGCCATGTGCCCCGGGAAGCGGTGCGCGAGATCGCGGACATTCTCGATCTCGCGCCGGCGGAAGTTTATGATACGATGACTTTTTACGGCTTTTTCCGAGAGGATCACAACAAACTCGGCAAGACGCGCCTGTGGGTTTGTCGAAGTTTGGCCTGCAATCTGAGAGGAGCCGACGACCTACTCGCCCACTTCAGCGATAAGCTTGGTGTGCCGCCGGGCGGGACGACCGCTGATGGGAAGATTACCCTGGAGTTCGCGGAGTGCATCGGAGCCTGCGAAGGGGCGCCGTGCGTACTGGTGAACGACGAGCATGAGTTGAATATCACGAACGAAAAGGCGGAGCAACTGATCGCCAAGCTGCGATCATGAGAGGAGGTGGGTTATGCAACTAGAAGACTTTCTCGACTTCGAACCCCCACCGCTTGAGCGGATACGTGTACGCGGTACGCGTATCAACTTGGAACACATCGTGAGTTTGTTCAAAGGCGGAATGACGCCGGAACAAATTCACGCTTACTTCGGCCAATGGCCACCGTTGGAGAAGGTTTACGGAACCATTGCGTACTATCTCAACAATAAGGAGTCGGTCGAATCCTACATGGCACGGATCGAGGCAACGTTTCAGGAGCAGTATCAAGCGTATCAGAAGCAGCCGGAAAGCGAACTGATGCGACGCATTCGTGAATTGAAAGAGCAAGGAGCCTTGGCGCAGGGGCCGGCCTCATGAGTCAAGTGGCTTACTTGTTTGATGAGCACATGCCCGATGCACTCATCAACGCAATGGTCACACGTGAGCCATCGATTTCGATCCTGCGCATTGGACAGCCTGGAGTACCGCCGAAGGGTACGCTTGACCCGCAAGTTATCGAGTTTGCTGAAAGGGAGCGATTGGCTATTTTCACACACGATAAAAGTACCATGGCAGCACATGCGTACGCGTACAGTGCCTCGGGTCGGAGTACCTTTGGTGTTTTTATTTGGACGCCGGAACTTGCGCGTGTCGTCGGGGCCGCGAGCGACCTCATCATGATATGGGCGGCAAGCGCAGCAGAGGAATGGATGAATCGGGTGGAATATTTGCCATTTAAGACGGCTCGGGGGATCGCGGTATGACATACGAACCCGTCCTCCTCGCTCGCATCGATAAACCGGATAGCCACCGGCTCGAGGGTTACCGCGCCGATGGCGGATACCAGGCGTTCGAGCGTGCCTTGAAGGAAAAGCAGCCGATCGACGTGGTCAACGCCGTCAAGGACGCCGGTCTGCGCGGGCGGGGTGGTGCGGGGTTTCCGTGCGGGTTGAAGTGGACGTTTCTACCCAAGGATCATCCCGGTCCGATTTATCTTTGCGTGAATGCCGACGAATCGGAACCGTGTACGTTCAACAATCGCATTTTGATGGAGAGGGATCCGCATCAAATCCTCGAAGGCGTGTTGCTCGCTTGTTTTGCGATCAAGTCATCGCGGGCCTACTACTACATCCGCTACGAGTACGGTCAGAGCTATCGAGTTCTTCAGGCGGCCATCGACGAACTGTACGCGGCTGGGTTGCTCGGCAAGAACATCCTCGGCAGCAACTTCAATTGCGATATCTACCTCCATCGCGGTGCCGGTGCCTACATCTGCGGCGAGGAGACCGGATTGATCGAAAGCCTCGAAGGCAAACGTGCCTGGCCGCGGATCAAGCCGCCGTTCCCGGCCATCGAAGGGGCTTTCCGCAAGCCGACCATCGTCAATAATGTCGAGACACTCGCCTGCGTCACGCAGATTCTGCGGCGCGGTAAGGAGTGGTTCCAGTCGATCGGCGTTCCCCCCGATCCGAAGAATCCCCGCGATGCCGGCAGCTACGGGCCGAAACTCTATTGCGTCAGCGGCCACGTGAACAAGCCCGGTTGTTGGGAGCTGCCGCTCGGCGTTACTTCCCGCGAACTCATCGACAAATACGCGGGTGGCGTTTGGAAGGGCCGCAAGGCCAAGGCCGTCGTTCCCGGCGGTTTGAGCATGGGCTTCCTGACCGACAAGGAACTCGACATCCCGCTCGATTTCAACGGTCCCGGCAAAGCGGGCTGCCTCGGCCTCGGCACCGCGGCGATCACCGTTGTCGACGATCAGACCAGCATGGTCGACGTCCTTCACAACGTCTGCCAGTTCTACGCGCACGAATCGTGCGGCCAATGCACCCCCTGCCGCGAGGGCACGGGCTGGATGCTCAAGATCACCGAACGCCTCGCGCGCGGGCAGGGCCGCAAGGAAGATCTCGATATCCTGATCGACATCGCCGACCGCATCGGCATCATGCCGGGCACAACGATCTGCGGCTTGGCTGACGGCGCGGGATGGCCGGTGAAGAATGCAATTCGCAAGTTTCGCTCGGAGTTTGAAGAAGCGATCAAGAGTGGCTACAAGCGACAAGGTCGATCTCTCCCTTTGGTGGGTGCTCATTGAATGTACTTTTCAGGAGAATCATCATGAAGTGCTTCACTATGTCGATAATGCTGCTGGCGTTCGCAGCCTCCGCCGCCAACGCTCAAGCCGTCACCCGCGCCGTCACGACGAACGACCTCAAGAACATTCAGGTGTTCATTGAAAGCGCCTCGGCGGAGACCGGGAAGGTACCCAGCAAGGAGGCCATTGTGGAAGCACTCAAAATGGCGAAGGCAGCCAACTTGGTGAAGCTGATCGAAGAAGGCGCGATCGTGTTGACCGGGACGACCGAGCGCGAAAGCGTCTGGGCCTATGACAAGAACGCTCCCGAGAAGGGCGGCTTCATTCTTAGCAATAGCGGCATCGAAAAACTCGACGCGGCGGAAGTGAAGAAACGGCTCGGGAAGTAATGTTTTGGCTCCGGCACGACTGAATGGTGGAGTGGAATGGCAACCGTTTACGTGAACGACAAGCCGGTGGACATCGGCACCGATCGAATCAACTGCGTGCAGGCGGCCGAGCGGGCGGGCGTGCTCGTGCCACACTATTGCTGGCATCCCGCCCTCACTGTCGTTGCCAGTTGCCGGATGTGTCTGGTCGAAGTCGGCGAGCTGAAAGACGGCAAGGTTCTGATTCCGCCGAAGGTGTTTCCCGGTTGCCAGACGCCCGTGAAGGATGGCACCGTCATCGTCACCGGCGAATACGCCAAGCGCGACAAGAGCGTTCCGCCGCTCGCCTATCCCGATAAATACACGCCGGGCAACCTTTCGAAGAAGGCCCAGGCCGACACGCTCGAAGGGATCTTGATCAATCACCCGCTCGATTGTCCCGTCTGCGACAAGGCGGGCGAGTGCAAGCTGCAAGACTATAGTTTCCAGTTCGGCCGGGCCGAGACACGGCTGGTCGATGACAAGAATCAGCCGCCTAATAAGCCGGAACTCAGCCCCAAGATCACGCTCTTCACCGATCGCTGCGTGATGTGTTCGCGGTGCGTCCGTTTCACTCGCGAGATCTCGGGCGAGGCGGAACTGCAAGTCATTAACCGTGGCCACCACGCCGAGATTGATATCTTCCCCGGCGAACCGCTCGACAACAAATTGGCCGGGAACGTCGTCGATCTTTGTCCCGTCGGTGCCCTTGGGTCGAAGGACTTCCTCTACAAACAACGCGTCTGGTATTTGAAGACCGAGGACAGCGTCTGTGCCGGGTGCAGCACCGGTTGCAGCATCCACGTTGATGCGAATAAGGACGTGCTCTTCCGCCTTCGGCCGCGCGAGAATCCCCAGTCGCAAGGCTATTTCATGTGCGACGAGGGTCGCTACGGCTACCACTATGTGAATTCGAAAGATCGGCTCGATCGGCCGGCGCGACTTGTTGAAGGAAAGCTGACTCCCGATACGTGGTCGAAGATTCTCGATCAGATTCAGGCGGATTTTGCCGCGAATGCCAAGAGTGAACCCACCGCGACCTGGTTGGTGCTATCGCCGTTCTTGACGTGCGAGGAAGCGTACCTGGCCGCCAAGTGGTTCAAGGGCCTGTCGGCAAACGTCAAGCTCGCTCTCGGCTATGTGCCAATGGTCGGCACGGACGACACCTATCCGAAGGATCGCCGTGGCAATGCGATTCAGCCGGTGAAGTTCACGATCCGTGCGGAAAAGTGCCCGAATCGCCGCGGCGTCGAGGAAGTGCTCAAGCATTTCCAGGGCGAGGTACTGCCGTTCGACCGGGTGCTGAGCGGAGCCAAAGCGGTTTTCCTGACCGCAGGCTATCCGGCACCGGGGACCATCAGTGAAGCGGACGCGGAGCGGCTGGCGAAAGTGCCGTTGCTCCTTACATGCGATCTGTTCGCGTCGAGTTTGACCAAGCATGCGAAGTATGTGCTCCCGGCCGGAACCTTCGCGGAGAAGGAAGGGACCTTCGTCAATCACAACGGTTTGGCCCAAGCGTTGAAACGAAGCTCACGACCGCCGGGCGAGAGCCGCACCGAGGGGCAAGTGTTTTTCGACTTGTGCGGCCGCCGTGGATTAGTACGGATGGACGATGTGCGAACGGAAATGGCAGCGGAGATTGCTTATTTCGCGGGGCTGGGTGCGGGAATAGGGAACTTGGGAACGAAGTTGGGATAGGTTTTGTCTTCGTAGGACGGCCTGCCTTGAAAGGCAAGACGGCCAAGGAAGGCCGTCCTACGAAAAGAAAAACATCACGCGGAGCGTGATGAGTACTTTGGGGCACGATTAATACCGGAAGATATGCTCGAATTCAACATCCTATACACGCTGATCATCGCCGTCGGGGTGCTGGCGCTCCTGCCGGGAACGGTGTCGTTCCTGGTTTGGCTGGAACGCCGGCTCTCCGCGTACATGCAAGATCGCGTCGGGCCGAACCGGGTCGGGCCATTTGGCTTGCTGCAATCGTTCGCCGACGTCGGCAAGCTCTTCCTCAAGGAAGACATCACGCCGACGCATGTCGATAAGGTCTTCTATTTTCTGGCTCCGTGCGTTGCGGTCGGCACGGCCCTCCTGGCGTTTTCAGTCGTACCGTTCGGTCCCTCGTCGCCTCCGCCTGCTCCCGTTCCGACGGTTGAAATCGTCGACGGCAAGGCAATCGAGCGTGACCCGGCCGTCGTGAAACAGGAATTCGACAAGCGGCAGGCGGAGTATCGGAAGGATTTCACCTTCGCGATCGCGCCGGGCCTCGATATCGGCGTGCTATTGATCTTCGCGGTTGGCAGCCTCGCGGTGTATGGCATCGTGCTGGGCGGTTGGTCGGCGAATAACAAGTACAGCCTGCTCGGTTCGCTCCGTTCGACCGCGCAAATCATCAGTTACGAAATCCCGTTGGGGATGTCGATTCTCGGTCTCGTGCTCTTCACGGGTTCGCTGAATTTGGAAAAGGCGATCGACTGGCAAGCGAACCACGGCTGGTTCGTACTCTATCAACCGCTCGCTTTCGTGCTCTTCATGACGGCCGTGTTCGCCGAGTGCAATCGCTTGCCGTTCGATCTCCCCGAAGCCGAGCAAGAACTGGTGGGCGGCTACCACACGGAGTACAGCAGCTTCAAGTTCGCGATGTTCTTCCTGGGCGAGTACATCCACATGATTACCACTAGCTTCCTGATGGCGATCCTGTTCTTCGGTGGCTGGCATTTTCCGGGGATCAGCAACATCGACGGGATTCTCGGCATCGTCCTGAAGTTCGCGGTCGTCTCCGCCAAGGTGGCCGCGTTCATTCTGGTTTACATGCTCGTCCGCTGGACCATCCCTCGTTTTCGTTTCGATCAATTGATGAGCTTGGCCTGGAAGGTGATGATCCCGCTGTCGCTCTTGAATCTGCTCTGCGCGATGATCGTCCGCGAGTTCGGCCTGTCGCCGTGGTTCTTGACGGTGATGTCGTGCGGCTTGTTTTTTGGTGCGGCGTGGCTTGGAACTCGGATGCCTGTAAAAACGGCGGCTCTGACGTAGGAATTCGAATGTCCATGAATCAAACCGATGTCCGCTGGGTCGAGGAGCCGAAAATCGGTTTCTGGGAACGGCTTTATCTCCCGGCCATTGCCGAGGGGTTGAGCACGACCATCAAGCACGTGTTCGGTCCGAAGATGACCGAGAGCTATCCCGAGCAAGTGGCTCCGATGCCGCCCAACTATCGCGGCGTTCACCGGCTCAACCGCGATGCCGACAATCGCGTTCGCTGTGTCGCCTGCTACATGTGCGCCACCGCCTGCCCGGCTCACTGCATCGACATCGTGGCCGCCCCGTCGCCTTGGCCCGATCGTGAGAAGTATCCGGAGACGTTCGTGAT
>JAIOQJ010000511.1 GCA_021413475.1 Planctomycetota bacterium
GCGAGCGGCGAGCGGACGCCGACGACGATGCGGTCGGGATATTGAAAATCGTTGATAGCGGCCCCTTCTTTGAGAAATTCCGGGTTGCTGGCCACTTCGCAATCGCGGCCGGTCAGCTTTTTCAACTTCTCGGCAATCGCCCGGTTCGTGCCGACCGTCGCGGTGCTCTTCACGACGACAACCGCATCCGGTCTTAAGTGCGGAGCGAATTTTTCCACCGCCTGCCAAACGTAAGAAAGATCGGCCGACCCGTTTTCGGAGCTGGGCGTCCCCACGGCGATGAACACCAGCTGCGCACTGCGAACGGCTTCGGCGGTATCGATGGTGAACCGCAGCCGGCCGTTGGCGCCGTTGCGAATCACCAGCTCCGCCAGGCCTGGTTCGTAGATGGGAATCTGGCCTTGCTCGAGCCGTTCGACCTTGGCCTGATCGATATCGACGCAGGTCACTTCGTTGCCGCTATCGGCCAGGCAGGTCCCCGAAACGAGGCCAACGTAACCAGCGCCAATCATGGCAATTTTCATGGGAGCTTGGGGGGCTAGGGACTGGGGGCTAGGGACTGGGGTGGAATTTCAAAAAGCCGTACTCCCTCGCCCCGGTATTCCGGGGAGAGGGTTGGGGTGAGGGGCCGGCCCCGCAGAACGTCGTATACTTAGAGAGAGAAGTTCCGACAATTCCGACTTCAACCTCCCCGCGGAATCTTACCATGACTGCCATTTCTGGTCCGCACCAACGCTTGGCGAGCGACTCGCCTCGCGAACAATTCCTCGCCGCGGTCTTCGACGCCCTGTGGGATCGCTATCGGTGGCGAGTCTCCTACGTGCAAGCGTACGAGAAAATGGTCGCCGCGGCCGGCGCGACGTTCTTCAACGATCATATCGCGTTTCGCACACTGGCGGTGCAACAGCCGCAGACAGGCATCGCTAGCGTCTCGCGGGTCTTCGAAGCCCTCGGGTATCGCGCGGCGGGGAGCTATCACTTTGAAGACAAGCAGCTCAGTGCGATTCATTTTCAGCACACGAATGTGCAGTTCCCCAAGTTGTTCATTTCTGAACTGAAGACCTGGGAACTGCCGACTAGCTCGCGACGGTTGATTGAACAAACGCTCGTGAACCACCGGCCTCCGTTGCGTGAAGAACTGCTCGCGAGCCTCGCATCGTTGGATTCCTCTCCCGCTGCAATCACACCATTGCTTACCGAAGTCGTCGACTCCTTCCACACGCTCCCCTGGCAACCGCCCCAGCAGCACGATGTCGTCGAACTGAACAAGACTAGCCAGTACGGCGCGTGGACTCTCGTGCATGGTTACAACGTGAACCACTTCACCTCGCTGGTAAATTCGCATGGCGTGCCGGCTCTGAATGATCTCGAGAAAACGATGGCCGCTCTTGCCGCCGCCGGCGTGCCGATCAAAACGGAGATCGAAGGCGAGCGGGGGAGCAAGCTGCGGCAAAGCGCGACCGAAGCCGTTAAGATCGACGTCGATGTTCGCGACGGCGAACAGCCGGCCAAGATGCCCTGGTCGTATGCTTACTTCGAACTTGCGGAGCGAAATGAAATCGTCGATGCCGCCACGGGCAAGCGAGTCCGCTTCGAAGGCTTCCTCGGCCCGCAGGCGACGAATCTGTTTGAGATGACGCGGCTTAAGTAATGCCTTCGACCCGCACGCGGTGCCAGGCGTTGTACATGTAGCCTTTGAGGTTCCATTCGCCTTTTTCTGGGGTTTCGCTTCGTCCCATGCCGCTCCCATCGTTGCCGATCGCGCGGGCAAGCAGCGTCTGTTTGCCGGGTAGCAGTTCCACATTGACCGACCACAGCTGCCAGCAGTAGGCACCTTCGTTGCGCATGAGTTGCGTTCGCATCCAAGTACGGCCGTTATCAATCGAAAGCTCGACGCTTGTCAAATAGCTGCCCGACTTGCCATAGGGCAACGCATAACCGCGAATCTCCTGTTGGCCGGCTTTCAACTTAGCCCCGTCGGTGGGTAAACCAATCGCCACGTTAAGGGGAAACTCGTAAATTGGCTCGGCTTTCGCCACTTCTTCTTTGTCGTCGGTCTGAATGAGCTTGTAGGCCTCGGCCAGATAGTGGTTGGTCGAAGGCTTGTCGCTGACAACGATTTTCGCCAGCCACTTCACGCTGCGGGCACCGATGTAGCCCGGCACGACGAGCCGCAGCGGCGCGCCATGTTCGGCGGTCAAAGGCTTGTCGTTCATCGAGTGGGCCAGCAGCGAGGGCTGATTGCGGCCCTTGGTCGCCAAAGCTTTCGTGAGCGGAATCGAACCGCCGAAGGGAGCTTCGCTGCCGTCCTTTTCTTTGATCGGATCCAGCCCCTCGAGCCAGACGTGCTTCGCCTCGGGTTTGATTTCCGCCGCTTTCAGCACATCGGCGAGCAGCGGGCCCAGCCACTCGGCATGGCCAATCGCGCCGGCGTCCCATTGCACGCCGGCGACTTTCTTGATGGCGCTCAATTCTTGCCGGCGGTTGCCGGCGCAGGTCAGCGTCGCGGCGATTTTGTGGGTATCGAATTTGTCTTTCAGTTCAGCAACGCTGAACTCGAGTTCGCGATTCACGAGGCCCGCAATTTTCACGCGGAACGAGTCAGCATCGATCTTCGGCACCGCGCCGTGGCTGCGGACATAGAACTGCTCGACTGGCGTGAGATAAGACGAGACAAGCGTCGGCAATTCCGGCTCAGCGTTGTAGGGCGATTCCTGCCGGACGATCAACTTGGGACCGGCGACTTTTTCGGTGGCAACCTTATCTTGCGAGAAGCCGTTCCCACCGAGATAGGCGACGGAACTAAGTGCCGCGGCTTGAGCAAGCCATTGGCGGCGAGAAAGGTCGGCAGCGCGCGGCGAGAGAGTGCGGCGATTCATGGGAGAGTTCTCGGCGAGGGGTGACGGTGGCAATCAGGTCTGTTGCTGATTTTATACCATCGGCCGAGTGTCGTCGCTTCGCTGTTTCCAACCACGCCCCCGGGCCTGCCCCGGGGGTTCAACGGCTTTTGCACAAGGCGCGCCGGTAGCAATGATCATGGAGTAGTGCAAAAGCCGGTAAACCCCTGCCGCAGGGGCAGGGGCGTTTCAGAGCGCGCGGCGGATCTCGACTATCGGCCCATGTAGGTATCCGAATAGAACCGCGCTCGTACGGCTTCCGGATACTGATTCTGGAATTCGCGCGGCCGGCCGCCCACTACTTCCGGAGCCATGTCTCGATCGGAGTAAGGATCATGCACGCTGGCCCGCACTTGCTGTTGCCAGGTGGGCCCGGGATGGAAAAAA
>JAIOQJ010000507.1 GCA_021413475.1 Planctomycetota bacterium
CGGATCACGGGTTTTGCAGGCTCCTTCCCGTTGGCAGCAAGTCTCGGTGACTGGTCACTTCAGTGACGGCAAATCGCGCGATGTGACTCGTCTGACTGTGTTCAGCAGTTCCGACTCCGCCATCGCGGACGTTTCGCCGAACGGCCTGGTCGAATTCAAGCAATCGGGCGAAGTAGCGATCCTGTGCCGCTACCTGGAAGAAATGTACGCTTTGCGTTTGACGTATCTGGAACCACGCGAAGGTTTCGTCTGGAACAAGCCGCCAGAAGTGAACTACATCGACAAGTTTGTCTTTGCCAAGCTGAAGCAGATGAGCATTCCTCCTTCGGATTTGTGCAGCGACGACGAATTTATTCGCCGGGCCTATCTCGATCTTTGCGGTCTGCTGCCTGCGCCGGACGATGTCAAGTCGTTCTTGGCCGACAAGTCAGCGGACAAGCGGGCGAAATTGATCGATGCCCTCCTCGTCCGTCCCGAGTACTCCGACTTCTGGGCTCTGAAATGGGCGGACGTCTTCCGCTCCAGCCGAAAGACGATCCAGTTGAAGGGGGCTCATGGCTTTCAGCAATGGTTGCGCGGCCGAATCAACGCCAACACACCTTTCGACACAATCGTTCGCGATATGTTGACGGCGAACGGCCACTCGTACTCGAATCCTCCGGCGAACTACTACCGTATCGCGAAGGACCCGCTGAATCTGGCCGAGACGACCGCTCAGCTCTTCTTCGGGGTGCGCATGCAGTGCGCCAAGTGCCACAACCATCCCTTCGAGCGTTGGACGCAGGACGACTACTACAGCATGGCCGCGTGGTTCGCCCGGGTGAAGGTGAAAAAAGATTCGCTGGCAACGGACGTCAAGGCGAATACACCGAGTGCCGAAGTGATTTACGCCAGTCGCGACGGTGAGGTGACACAACCTCGTACCAACAAAGTAATGGCACCGAAGTTCCTTGGAGGCGAGATCCCGACCATCGAACCGGGTCGCGATCGCCGCGATGTCTTCGCGGTGTGGCTGACAGGGGCCGAGAACCCGTTCTTCGCCAAATCGGTCGCCAATCGGGTTTGGTATCATTTGAATGGCAAGGGGATCGTCGATCCGGTTGACGACTTCCGTGATTCAAACCCGTCATGCAATGACGAACTCCTCGACGCCCTGGCCAAGGATTTCGCGACCAGCGGGTACGACATGAAGAAACTCATCCGTACCATCATGACCTCGCGGACCTACCAACTGAGCGCTTTGCCGAACGACTATAACAAAGATGACGGCAAATATTTCTCTCACGCCGTGACGAAACTCCTGAGTGCCGAGCAACTGCTCGACGCCCTTTGCGATGTCACGGGACTTCCCGAGAAGTTCGCCGGCCTGCCGATGGGCACCCGAGCGATCCAGTTGCCCGACGGGGAAGTCAATCACCCGTTCCTGAAGACCTTCGGTCAGCCTGCTCGTGAACTGGCTTGCGAGTGCGAACGTGAAAGCGACAGCAACCTCGGCCAAGCCCTGCAATTGATCAATGGGCCAACGATCAACGAGAAGATTCGCAATCCCGCGAATCGCCTCGGCAAACTCCTGGCCGCGAAGAAATCCGATAACGAAATCCTGGACGAGCTTTACCTGGTGACGCTATCCCGAATGCCCAGCGCGGCGGAACGGTTGCCCGCGCTCAATCATGTGAACAAGAACATGGATAAGCGGAAAGCCTGGGAAGATGTGGTCTGGGCGCTTCTCAATACACGCGAGTTTTTGTTCCGACATTGATCATGTGATTGGTATCGTCACCGTCACGCGAGTCTCCGTGAAACCTCCGACTCGCGGCTAAACGTTTAGCCGCGAGTCGGAGGTTTCACGGAGACTCGCGTGTTTCAAGTCTTCACCAAAGCCTCATTGTTTGTCTAGCTTGTCGGAGTCACCATCCTCTGTAGACTGGCGAGAGCCGAATTCTAATTGACATCTTCTAGAAAGCCGCCGATGTTTCGACGACTCTCCGTTTCGGGCATATTGGCGATCCTCGCATTGGTCCCCGCCGGATGCAGCGACGCGACACGGATCAACGGCGGTGGTGCGTCGTTCATCTACCCACTCATGCTGATGTGGACGAAAGTTTACGATGATCAATACCACATCCAGATCGACTATCAATCCACGGGTTCGGGCAACGGCCAGCAACAGACGATCGCGAAAACAATCAACTTTGGCTGTTCGGATGCCGTGATTAGCGACGCCAATCTGAAAAAAGCTGAAAGCCTCGGCGGTCCAATTGTCCATGTGCCGCTCGTCATGGGGGCGGTGGTGCCGATCTACAACATCCAGGGCGTTGCTGAGGGCATGCGGTTCTCCGGTGAACTCATCGCCGACATGTACCTGGGAAAAATCACCTACTGGGACGATCCTGCCCTTTTGTCGCTCAACCCCGTCCTCAAACTTCCTCACGAAAAAATCAATCTCGCTCGGCGATCCGATTCGAGCGGCACAACGGCGATCTTCACCGATTTTCTCTCGAAGGTCTCGAAGGAGTGGACGAAAGAAATGGTCGGCACGACACCCGCTTGGCCGAAAGCCGTGCAGATTGTCGGCCAACGCGGCAACGAAGGCGTAGCGGGCTTCGTGCAGCGGACTTCGAACAGTTTCGGCTATGTAGAACTGATCTACGCCAAACAGAATCATGTAACGTTCGGCAAGGTTCGAAATAAAGAGGGCCAGTTCGTCGAGGCCACCTTGGCCAGCGTGACAGCCGCTGCCGAGGCGTCGCGCGAAGGCATCCTCAAGAAACATCCCGATCTTCGCTATTCGCTGACCAACGCACCCGGTGCTGATTCCTACCCGATCACTGGTACGAATTGGGCATTGCTCTATGTGAATCAACCCGCCAAGCCGGGGCGTGACTTGGTCCAGTTTCTCCGTTGGGCAACAACATTTGGCGGCGATGGCCAGGATCATGCTCGCAAACTAGGTTATGCGCCATTGCCGGAGTGGCTTGCCACGGAAGTAGGCAAAAAACTCGATTCAATTGAATTCATTGATTGAAGAAGAATCTCTAACTTGATCAGCGACACAACAACAACCGAGCCCGCCAAACGCACTCCGGCCAATATCGCCGGCGATCGTGCGTTTAGCCTCATCAGCATGGCGGCGGGATGGTCAGTCATCTCGATCGCCGCCGGGATTGTGGGTGTTCTGATCTGGCAGTCTTGGCCCATTCTGCAGCAGGCCCATGAATTCTTCACGCTCGGCGAATTCAACGTTTCCAAGCAGAAATTCGGTGCCTGGGCCTACATCTGGGGGACTCTGGTTACGTCATTCATCGCGATGCTGATCGCGGTGCCGCTGGGTATCGGGGCGGCTGCGTATCTGGCTGAGATCGCACCGGGCGGGATTCGCCGTGCGGGGTCGTTCTTGATCGAGCTACTGGCGGCCATCCCCAGCGTTGTTTATGGCTTCTGGGGCCTATTCTTTCTCGTGCCGCTCGTACAGTGGTTTTTCTTGCTTATCGGCGCTCCCAACACGAGCGGGGCGGGCATTCTCTCCGCGGGATTGATCCTGGCCATTATGATTCTGCCGTACATCACGGCCATCACTTTCGATGTATGCCGGGCCGTACCGCGATCTCAGCGAGAAGGGGCGCTTGCTCTCGGAGCGACACGCTGGCAGATGATTCGCACGGTCGTTTTGCCTTACGCCCGGCCCGGGATCATCGCGGCCTGTTTTCTCGCTCTGGGCCGTGCCCTCGGCGAGACGATGGCCGTCACCATGCTGATTGGCAACTCCGCCTCGCTTCCCGCGAGCATGAAAGATGTGCTCGCGGTTCCTTTCGCCCTCGGCGATTCGATCGCCAGCGTGATCGCCAATCAGTTGAATGAGACGACGGATGAACTACATCGCTCCGCACTCGTTGGCCTGGGCCTGGTGTTGCTGTTGGTCACGATTTTCGTGAACGTTCTCGCCCGATTCTTGATTTCGCGAATGGGTCGCCCCTCGCGACGACATAGCCGTCCGCTGATGTCCCGGATATTCTTTCGCTCCCCGGGCAGTAACGGCAAGCCTGAAACACATGGAGACCCTGTTTCGCTACCGACGTCTTCGGCCGACATCATGTCCGCACATGCAAGGGGGATTCGAAACGATCGCCTCATGACCGGGGTCTTACTCTCCTGTGTAATTGTCGTCGTCATCCCGCTCTTCCTGATCCTCGGCTATATCACGTATCGCGGCGTCGGGGCTCTGTCGATCGAGTTTTTCACGGAACGGCCGACGCCTCCCGGTATCCCCGGCGGTGGTATGGCTCACGCAATCGGCGGCAGTTTCTTGCTCGTTGGGCTGGCGACGCTCTTCGCCGTGCCGTCTGGAATTTTGGCGGCCGTTTTCCTCGCGGAATTCAAAGCAACCCGCCTGACCTCGGCGGTACGATTCATCGCGGAACTGCTCGGCGGCGTCCCCTCCATCGTCATCGGTATTTTCGCTTATGCGGTCGTGGTGCGAACCACGGGGAGCTTCTCCGGATGGGCCGGTGCGTTTGCCCTGGCGGTCATGATGATCCCGATTGTCGTCCGCTCGACGGAAGAATCGTTGAAACTGGTGCCAAAATCGCTGCGGACGGCGAGCCTGGCCCTCGGAGCTTCGCACCGTCAGACAGTTTGGCTGATCACCTTGCCAGCGGCGTTGCCGGCCATCATCACCGGGGTTTTCCTGGCGATCGGCCGAATCGCCGGCGAAACGGCTCCGTTGTTGCTGACAGCCTATGGCAGCAACTTTTGGCCCCGTTCGCCCAACGATCGGACCCCATTCCTGCCGAAGTACATCTACAACTATTCGACGAGCGGTTACCCCGATTGGGAACGACAAGCCTGGGGGGCTGCCTTTGTTCTGGTCGCGGTTGTGATGTTTCTGAACGTCGGCATCCGTTTTATGGCCGGACGCCGTGTGGTCGCGGCTTCTCGGGCGGATTGAAGAAACACCGGGGTCCGCTTCAATGCTCTGGAGATTACTGCTTGCGTTCGTGATTTTTGCGGTATTGGCCGCATATGGGGCGCTTTTCATCTTGCCGGTCTGGAATGGCACTATCGTGCCGAAGATTTTCTTTCCATTGGGAATCGGTGCGATCGCGTTGGTCCCTGCATTCCTGCTCGCGCGTCGCTTCGTCCGCCCTTTCCAGGATCTGACCGAAGGAGCGAACCGCATTGCCGAGGGGGATTACGGCCATCGCATCCACGGCGGTGTCTGGGGTGAAAGCCGCTCACTGGCTCGCACGTTCAACACGATGAGCAAGCGTCTCGAAGCCCAGTTTCATCAACTGGAGGCGGATCGCCATCAATTGCGAACGATCCTGGGCGGCATGATCGAGGGGGTGGTGGCACTGGGTCCCGAGCAACGCGTGCTTTTCGCGAACGAAGCGGCGGGTAGCATGCTGGAATTTAACCCATCGACCGCGGTGGGCCGGCCGATCTGGGAGGTGACCCGCCTGCCGCGAATTCAGGAGGTATTGTCCAAGGCATTGCAGGAGACCGAAGCTCGTCGCGAAGAACTCGAATGGAAGGGGCCGACCAATCGCCAACTGGCGATTTACGTCGCCGCCTTGCCGGGAGAGCCGACTCCTGGAGCAGTTCTGGTGCTGCACGACATCACGGAACTCCGTCGGCTCGAACGCCTACGTCAGGACTTCGTCGCGAATGTTTCGCATGAGCTGAAGACGCCCCTGTCGGTCATCAAAGCCTGCATCGAGGCGTTGATCGACGGGGCCGTTGACGACATCGAAGCCCGCAAGCCGTTCCTGGACCAGATTTCCGAACAGGGGGAACGCTTGCACGCCCTGATCCTCGACTTGATTAGTCTGGCCCGGATCGAATCGGGCGAGGAGGCGATGGATTTTCAGGATGTGGCCATCGAACAAGCCGTGACCGATTGTCTCGATCGGCATTCGCCTCGGGCCGAGGCCAAAAACGTGCAACTCGTCGCCGTGGGACCTGCCAAGAGCATCGATCTCTGGGCCGATGAGGAGGCCTTGGAACAAATCCTCGACAATCTGGTCGATAACGCGGTCAAGTACACGCCTGAAGGCGGCACCATCCGGGTCAGTTGGTGTGAAAACGGGCGGCAGGCCGAAATCCAGGTCGAGGATACCGGGCCGGGTATTCCCGAGCGTGACTTACCGCGAATCTTCGAGCGATTCTACCGCGTGGATAAAGCACGTTCCCGCGAGCTGGGCGGTACGGGACTCGGTTTGGCCATCGTGAAACACCTCGTTCAGGTCATGAAAGGAAGCGTCAAAGCTAGTAGCAGCATGGGAATAGGGACGAGCTTTGTCATAACTCTGCCGCAGTCGCGAAACGAGTGAGCTAGCGGATAAATTGACGGAAATCTGAGTCCGCTCACGATTCTCGCGGCATCTACACGGTTTCTTCATAATCGCGGGATAAAACATCTAAGCTCTGTGTCCTCTCCCGACTCTCTACACGCGAATATTGCGGGGGTTGCCATGTCCAGGCTCTACTCAGATATCATTAACCAGCGATCCTCGACGGGTCGCGGCTCGATCGATGTGACCCATTCCCGCTCGAAATTCGACGTTCAGACGGTCGATTTCTGGTATCCCGGCAAACAAGCTCTGTTCAATATTTCGTTGACGATTCCCGAGCGCTCGGTCCTTGCCTTGATCGGCCCATCGGGATGCGGCAAATCGACATTTTTGCGATTATTGAATCGAATGAATGATCTGATCGACGGGGCCAAACACAACGGGAAAATCAACCTCGATGGCAAGGAAATCTACGGGACGGATGTCAATCTCGTTGATCTTCGTCGGCGGGTCGGCATGGTGTTCCAGAAGTCGAATCCGTTCCCCAAGTCGATCTACGAGAACATCGTTTATGGACCTCGCGTTGCCGGGGTACGCGATCGATCGAAACTCGATTACACGGTGGAGCGCTGTCTGAAACAAGCGGCCTTGTGGCCTGAAGTGAAGGATCGGTTGCACGATAGTGCCCTCGATCTGTCCGGCGGTCAGCAACAGCGGCTTTGCATCGCGAGATCGCTCGCTACCGATCCGGAAGTGCTATTGATGGATGAACCCGCATCGGCGTTGGACCCGCAATCCACGTCGCGGATCGAAGATTTGATCTTCGAGCTCAAAAAGGACTACACGATCGTCATCGTGACTCACAACATGCAGCAGGCGGCTCGCGTTTCCGACTCCACGGCGTTCTTCTACGAAGGCAAATTGATCGAGACCGGGCCTACCGATCATATTTTCACCCGCCCAACCGTGAAACAGACCGAAGACTACATCACGGGACGCTTTGGGTAACGGATGGAACGTACATTGTGATTCGTAGGTGCATCCAAGATGGATTCTCACTTACAATGATCGATTATCGTTGATCGATTCACCGTTACCGATTGAAGGATCGAGCATGTCAAAACATCTGGTGCGCGACCTGGACAATCTGCAAAAGCAGATCCTGGTCATGGCGGGATTCGTTGAGGAAGCGATCTATAAGTCGATTCAGTCGTTACAGGAACACGACAAAGCGCTCGCTCAGGAAGTGATCGCCGGCGACAACAAGGTCGATGAACTCGACAATGCCGTCACCGAAGAATGCCTAAAAATGATGGCATTACACCAGCCCGTGGCCAAGGATCTACGTCGGATCGCCACCGTATTCATGATCACGACCGATCTAGAACGCATGGGTGATTTGGCCGCGGACATCGCGGAGCGCGCGGTGACGTTGGCCCACCCGCTAGGCATCAACATTCCGGACAAGCTGCCGCGCATGACCGACCTGACGACGTCGATGGTTCGGCAAAGCCTCGATTCGTTCGTGAACATGGATGGCAAACAGGCCCGCCGGGTGATCCGCCTCGATGATGAAGTCGATCGCTACAACGACGAAATTATCGATCAACTGATGGCGCGGATGAAATCCTCGCCCGATGCCATTGAACCTAATCTCTCCCTGTTCTCGGCAGTACGGCATCTCGAACGAATCGCCGATCATGCAACCAATATCGCCGAAGACGTGCTGTATCTTGTTGATGGCGAAATTGTTCGCCATCGTCATGAAGAGATCTCGGACGACTAAGCCATGATGTTACATCCACAGTTGCTCAATGGCGGCGCCACCAGCGTCGCGGAACCCATGCCGCAACCACGTATTCTGATCATTGAAGACGAGCGTGGGCTCATTCAGTCATTGACGTGGTACTTTAACCGTGAAGGTTACGAGACGATCGTCGCCGCCGACGGACAGGAGGGATTGCGAAAAGCGCAAACGCACCTCCCGGATGTCGTGCTTCTCGATTTGATGCTTCCTGGCTTGAATGGACTCGACGTTTGTCGGGAACTCCGTTCCGGGGAGCGAACTCGGGAAATTCCGATCATTATCATCACCGCACGGGCTGAGGAGACCGACCAAGTCGTCGGCTTCTCGATGGGTGCCGACGATTACGTGACCAAGCCATTCAGCAATAAGGTGCTTTTGCAACGCATCAAGGCGTTGCTGCGCCGCGTCGAAGGTGGGGCCGAGCCGAACGATCTGGTCGAACATCTGGGTGTACAGATCGATCGTGTTCGGCATCAGGTCACGGTTGGCAAGGATAAGTTGGAGGTAACGCCCACGGAATTTCGGCTGCTCGAAGTGCTTCTGCGACAACCCGGTCGAGCGTTCTCGCGTCATCAACTGATGGATGCTGCCATCGGCGAGGGTTCAATCGTTCTCGAACGCACCATCGATGTTCATGTCAAAACCCTGAGAAGAAAGCTCTGCGCGAAGGGTTGCAGCATCGATTTGATCGAAACGGTCCGCGGAGTCGGCTATCGCTTCCGGGAGACGTTGCCTGAGGAACACTCGAATCGGAAAGCGGAATGATTTACCTCTCCAGGCTATTAGGCGAAACTCTCATCCCACTGCATTTTGCAGATTGGTTTCCAAGCCTCAAAGACTGATAATTAATCGGTATCGCGAAGTCGAAAACCAGGTTTCACTGGGGAAGCCGATGCCGACCGTTGGAATGATGATCGCCGCGCTCAATCGTTTCGCTCCGCTTGAACTGGCGACGGAATGGGACAACGTCGGCCTGCTTTTCGGCGATTCGAACGCGGAAGTGCAACGTGTTCTCACCTGCCTGACAGTCACTGAAGAAACTGCGGCCGAAGCAATTGAAGGCGGGGCGCAGTTGATCGTCACGCATCATCCGATTCTCTTCCGTGGCACCAAGCGATTGACTCTTTCCTCTCCAGAAGGTAAACAACTCTGGCCGTTGGCGCGAGCAGGAGTGGCCATCTATTCGCCGCACACTTCGTTCGATAATTGCACGGGCGGAATCAACGACTCACTCGCGAAACGCATGGAACTCACCGAGGTTCAACCGTTACGATCCAAGACTCGTTCGCAATTCAAGATCGTCATTTTCACGCCTGACGGCGATTTGGCAAAAGTCTCGAATGCATTGTTCGAGGCCGGGGCGGGAATCATCGGCCAGTACCGCGAATGCAGCTATCGGATTGCCGGTACGGGTACTTTCTTTGGCTCCGACGCATCGAATCCGGCCGTCGGCCAAAAAGGGCGTCGCGAGGAAGTAAGCGAATGGCGGCTTGAAGTCGTTTGCCCTGAAAATCGCCTCGAATCCGCGCTTCGTGCGATGCGAGCCGCCCATTCTTATGAAGAACCCGCCTACGACGTCTATCAATTGCGGCCGAGTGCGAGCGGCATCGGCGAAGGGCGGATTGGCCGCCTGGTAAATCCAATTCCGCTCGCGGAAGTTGGTTCGCACGCCAAACGTGTCTTGAACGCCGAGGCCGTGCAGATTGTTGGCGATGGTACTCGCAAGATTGAACACATCGCCATCGCTTGCGGGGCGGCGGGCGAGTTTCTCAGTGACGCGGTTCGCGCCAAGGCCGATGCCTTTCTGACCGGTGAGATGCGTTTCCATGAATTGCTCGCTGCCAAGTCCCAGGGAATGGCCCTGATCTTGCCTGGCCATTACGCCACGGAGCGGCCGGCAATCGAGGAGTTAGCTGTGAAACTTGGTGAAGAATGGCCGGGACTGGCGATCTGGGCAAGCCGTCGCGAGTGCGATCCCGTCACGACGATCTGAGCGGTGGTTTGTAAGAACTGCATCAAAGGCTCCAATCGATTTGCATTGATCGCCCACAGTTACAATTCCCGAATTTGCCATGTCGGGCGCTTCTCACCTATTCGGCGGTGAATTTCTTCGATTCGCGATGATTTTGGCTTTGGCCCCGAATTTGCAAAAGATCAACCCGACTGATGGGTGCATGGACTCGCACTCGTCCGGGCCGATGTTAACCGGGGATCGCATGAAGCGAAAAAACTGGGCCTTGATCGTACTTTCCGTCGTGGGAATCACGGGTTTCATTTTGAGCCGTACGGTTTGGGGGCCGCCTTCCAGCGCGGGAGCCGCCGAACCGGTGCATGCGGTGTCGAGCGCGGAGCCCGACATCGATGAACCGAGCGATGCCCAGCGTCGCTACATGAGCAACCAACCCCGCCACTGGCGCCATGTGGTTGTGAAGCGATAAACCTCCATGCGCGGCGAGCAATCGCCTCGCGTGGCTTGACAACCGAAGCGACACGCGCTAAACCAAATGAAATGCGTGTAAACGGTCCCATTTCCCGACGTGATTTTTTCTCCCGAAGCTGCACGGGCCTCGGCGGGATCGCCTTGGCCCATCTATTGGCGAATCAACCAGCCTCGGCGGCCGACCTTCGCTCAACGCATTTTCGGCCGCGAGTCAAACGTGTCGTGCAGATCTTCTGCCCCGGCGGCGTCAGCCACGTTGATACGTTTGACCTTCGACCGGAACTGACTCGTCAGCACGGTCAAGAGATGACGGGGAAGGGAAAGGTTGACACTTTTTTCGGCCAAGTCGGCCGATTGATGAAAAGCCCGTTCGCTTTCAAACAACATGGGCAATGCGGCCGTTGGGTCAGCGAGATTTTCCCGCATTTATCGACCTGCGTGGACGACTTGACGTTCATCCATTCGATGGTCGCGAAAAGCTCAAACCACACGCCGGCCGGTTTTCAGATGAATACCGGCTTCGTGATGAACGGCTACCCGGCGATGGGGTCGTGGGTTTCGTACGGCCTGGGGAGCGAGAACGAGAACCTTCCAAGCTACGTTGTACTCCCCGACTCGCGCGGCCTGCCCGCCGGAGGATCGATTTGCTGGTCAAACGGTTTTCTCCCGGCGACGCATCAGGGGGTCGCGTTCAAGACCACAGGGGAAGCGATTACCGATCTGGCGACCCCGGCCGATGTCTCTCCCAGGGAACGAAGTGCGGCGGCGAAACTGCTCGAACAGATGAACCGCGACGATCAGGAGGCCAACCCCGGCGATAGTACGCTCGCGGCACGGATCCGTTCCTATGAACTGGCTGCCCGCATGCAGTTGACCGTGCCGGAAATCGTCAGCATCGACGGCGAGACCCCGGCGACGCATCGCCTTTATGGCCTCGATCGTCCCGAATCGGCCGCATTCGGCCGCAATTGCCTGCTCGCTCGACGTTTGCTGG
>JAIOQJ010000086.1 GCA_021413475.1 Planctomycetota bacterium
GAAACGCGAAGCGGCTGCCAAAGCAGATGCTTCAGCCATTGCCCCGACACCTGTCCCCACCGCACCTGCCGCGCCGCTCGCTCCCGCTCCGGTTCCGGTCGCCACGAACGATCCGTCAGCAACCCGAAATGCTCTCCTGGAACGGATGAAAGTTGCTCGGGCCACACAAGTTACGCAGACCGGGCGTTGAAAATTATTTTGTCGGACGGCCTTCCCTGGCCGTCTGTAATCATGCCGATCCATATATACTGAACACTTGATCAAATTCCGCGGAATCGAATCTTCGATCCGACCACTGTCCTTCTCCTCGCCGACATTCCCTTCTGGCGTGAAGGATCGATTGTCGTTACCCTATAGTGAGGTGAGGGTTTAATCCTTTACCCACGCTCCTACCCGCCAAGCCCACTTTTGTCGATTGAGGTTGCATGTTTCTGTTGCAGAGATTGCAAGATTTAGGCCATTTGACGGATATCGACCGGCGTCGCGCTGAAGAAGCGATTGCCGCCGCCCCGGATCGGCCCGCGCATGAAACGCTGCTCGAAAGGGGTTTCGCGAACGAAGATTCTATCCTGAAGGCGCTGGCCGAGGAATTCGGCCTGGAGCTCGTCGATCTCAGCCAGGCAAAGGCCAATGCCGAAACGCTCGCCGTGATGCCGAGCAAACTTGTCCACCGCAAGAACTTGTGGCCGATTTCGCGCGAGAACGGCACGCTCGTCGTGGCCACGGGCGACCCTTACGATGTCTACGCTCTCGACGAGCTGCAAACGATGACCGGCCTGGAAATCCAGCCAGTGCTGGCCAGCCCGCGCGAGATCGCCCGGCTGATCAAGCAACATTTCGGCGTGGGCGGCGACACGGTCACCCAGCTTATCCGCGATCGCGATGAGATCGAGCTGCTCGACAAGATCGAGGCCGACGACAGCGAACTGGCGAAGCAGGCCCAGGAAGCGTCGGTTGTGAAGCTTGTAAACGAAATTCTGATGGAGGCCGCCAACGAACGGGCCAGCGATATCCACGTCGAGCCCGAGGAAAACTCGCTACGGATCCGCTACCGCATTGATGGCTTGCTGCAAACGCAAGTGTTGCCGCCCGAGATCAACCGCTTCGCGTCGGCAATTATGAGCCGCATCAAGATCATGGCCCGGCTCAACATCGCCGAGAAGCGCTTGCCCCAGGACGGCCGCATCAAGATGCGCGTCCAGGGCCGGGAGATCGACGTCCGAGTTTCGATCATTCCCATGGTCCACGGCGAGGGGATCGTCATGCGTCTCCTCGATAAGGGGCGCATGGTCTTCAATCTCGCCAACGTCGGCATGCTCGAGGACGTCCACAAGACTTTCCGCAAGCTGATCGACCTGCCGCACGGAATCGTTTTGGTCACGGGGCCGACCGGGTCGGGGAAATCCACGACACTCTACTCCGCCTTGAACGAGATCAAGGAAGAGACCGTCAAAATCATCACGGTTGAGGATCCTGTTGAATATCAACAGCCCGGCATCAGTCAAATTCAGACACACGCCAAGATCGGCCTGACCTTCGCCACCGCCTTACGCAGCATCCTCCGCCACGATCCGGACGTGATTCTGATCGGGGAAATGCGCGATATGGAAACCGCCGAGGCTGCCATCCAGGCGGCGTTGACGGGGCATCTGGTTTTCTCGACCCTGCACACCAACGATGCCCCGAGTTCCTACACCCGCATGATCGACATGGGCGTTGAGCCGTTCCTGGTGGCGAGCACCGTGCAGGGCGTGATGGCCCAGCGGCTGGTCCGCACGATTTGCCCGGAATGCAAGCAGGAATGGAAGATCGACGCCAAGGAAATCCCCGACGACTTCCCAGGCCTCGACCTGAAGAAGGGAACACACCCGACCATCTGGCACGGCGTGGGCTGCAAAGCCTGCCGTA
Organism: Planctomycetota bacterium; assembly: GCA_021413475.1. GTDB lineage: Bacteria > Planctomycetota > Planctomycetia > Gemmatales > Gemmataceae > JAIOQJ01. The sequence goes on from JAIOQJ010000086.1 coordinate 1,909, forward strand.
ATACCGGCTTCCGCGGTCGGACCGGCATCCACGAACTGATGGTGAACAACGACGCCATCAAGGAACTGATCGTCCAGCGCATCAACGCCCAGGTGATCCGTGCCGCCGCCCTGAAGAACGGCATGATCACGCTCCGTGCCGACGGTTGGCGCAAAGTGTTGAAAGGGAAAACGACGATTGATGAAGTAGCCCGCGTGACCGCCGGCGACATTATTATGTAGCCCGACTACCGGTGAAGTAGACCGGTTGCTCCGCAACCGGAAATGAAGTAGACCGGATGCTCCGCAACCGGAAGTCTTTGAGAGGAAGAGCCCCCAGTTACTCCACAGCCGCAATTCCGGTTGCAGAGCAACTGGTCTACTTAGAGCAGCGAGCCGAAGATGCCAGAATTTACCTTCACCGCCCTCTCGAAGCTCGGCAAACGCGACACGGGCACTCTCACGGCCAATAGTGAACGCGAGGCCGCTTCGATGCTCGACGCGCGCGGTCTGTTTCCGGTGCAGATCAAGGCACTCAAGGCAAAGTCGCAGTCTCGTTCGGGACGAAAGGTCAAAGGCCGAGTTGTCGCAACTTTTTACGCGCAACTTGCGGATTTGATGCACTCGGGCGTGCCCTTGCTCAAAGCACTCGACCTGCTGGAGAACATGACGGCCAACAAGGCACTAGCCGAGGTCCTGCGCGAAGTGCGGGCCAAGGTGGCCGATGGCGTAAACCTTGCGGAGGCGATGAAACCGTTCCCGATGGTTTTCAACGAACTATCGGTCAGCATGGTCAAGGCGGGATTGGAAGGCGGCTTTCTTGAGAATGTGCTCAAGCGAATCGCCACCTTCACGGAACATCAGGAAGACATGAAGGGAAAGGTTGTCGGCGCTCTCGCTTATCCCGTATTTCTCGGGGTAGTTGGGTTGATCGTCGTCAATGTGCTCGTTATTTTCTTCGTTCCCAAGTTTGAAGCAATCTTCAAGAGGCTTGAAGAAAAAGGCGAGTTGCCCCTGCTTACCATCTGGCTGATGCGGGCCAGCCACTTTATGCAAAATTTCTGGTTTGTGATGATTGGGTTATTTGGGGCAATCGTTTACGGCATTCGGCGTTGGCTTCGAAGCGAACGCGGCCGCTTGACTTGGGACCGTGTTCGCCTCAAATTGCCGGCGTTTGGCAAGCTTTATCTTTCCCTGTCACTGTCACGGTTTACCCGGATTCTGGGGACAATGATGCATAATGGCATTCCGATTTTGAAAGCGTTGCAAATCGCCAAGGATTCAACCGGCAACAAAGTCTTGGCTCAGGCGATCGAGGAGTCAGCCGAAAACATCACCGGCGGCGCGAAACTGGCCGACCCGTTCCGAAGGAACGCGTATTTCCCGAAAGATGTGGTCGAAATGATCGCCATCGCGGAAGAAAGTAATACGCTCGATAAAACGTTGATCGATATTGCCGATAGTCTAGAGAAGCGTTCATCCCGCCAGTTGGAACTCTTCGTCCGCTTGCTTGAACCGGTAATGCTGCTCGTAATGGCCATGGCGATCTTGGCCGTGGTCCTTGGTCTGCTGTTACCCATCTTTAAGATGGGCTCGGCGGTGGGGTGAACCCCATAGCTCTCATGAAACGTTAATCCGTGAGACGGATATACTAAAGGTAGTTTCGCCACAACTTGATTGGAGATTCCTCAATGATCCTCTCTCCTGTTCGCCGCCGACTCGAAGGTCGCCGTCGTAACGCGTTTACGCTGCTCGAAGTGTTGATCGTCGTCGCCATCGTGGTCGTGCTTGCCGGCGTGTCCAGCATTTACGTCTTCCAGTACCTGGAGGACTCGAAAGTCAGCGCTGCCAAGGCTTCGTGCCGGACGCTGGCGGAAACCGTGGAACGGTATGTCGTTCAAAAAGAAGAATTGCCACAACAACTGACCGATATTCGGCCGTACATCAAAGAGACGAGTACGGATCCGTTCCTCGATCCATGGGGACAGCCCTATCAGATGCGCGTTCAAGAAATCAACGGCAAGCCAACACCGGTTGTTTTCACCAAGACCAAGGAAGGCATCGAGATCAGCAACCTGACCAAGTGATCGTCGTCGTGAACCATGACTGTAACACCACGCTATCGCCGGGGCTTCACCCTCCTCGAGATTCTTCTCGTGATGGCCCTTTTTCTCATCCTCGGTGCGGTGGCATTGCCCACGCTCACGACGATGTACGGCGATACGAAGGTGCGCGGGGCGGCGGATGAAGTGTGTCGAGCGTGGGCCGAAGCCCGAACACGCTCGATCGACACTGGCATTCCCTACCGCTTCGCCGTTATCAACGGCAAGGATAAGTATCGGATCGCTCCCGATACGAACGAATATTGGGAAGGCGGTTCCGGCAACACCGGTTCCGATTCGGAAATTGACGACGGTAAATCGCTCGTCGGTTCACTTCCCGCCGAAATCCTTTTCGAGACGCCACAGGACTTACCCGAAGGCTCAGGCGGCTGGCGGGCGATCGCCGTCTTTCTTCCGGATGGTAGTTGTCGCAACAATGCCCGTGTAGTGGTGAGGCCCCCTGATGACAGCGGCCAACCGCTCATCATCAGCGTCCGTGGCTTGACCGGCATCGTCACTGTCAAGACACGCAAGCAAGACGAGGGCCGCTGATGCGTCTTTCTCATTCTCGACGCCAGGGCATGACCCTTCTCGAAGTCATTCTCGCGCTTGCGATCTTTCTGTTCGCGCTCGCGGCCCTCAGTCAACTATTTCGAGCTTCCACGGACATGGCCGTCGAGGTGCAAAACACCAGCCGGGCCACGCGACTGGCGCAATCGAAGCTCGGCGAATATGCCGGCGGCGTCCTGAATTTGCAGTCGGGAACCACCGGCTCCTTTGACGAAGAGCCCGGTTGGCAGTGGAGTTCCGATATCCAGGTCGATGGTACGGCCGAGGGACTTTACCTCGTGACCGTTTCCGTCAGCCGCGACCTCACAAGCGAAACGCAAGCCAAAACAACCATCTCGCAGTATGTACTCGATCCGCGCAGACGCGGCAGCATCGGTACCGCGTCGACGAGTTCGAGCGGTTCAATGACCGATGGCACGTCCACGACCGGCTCGACTGGAACGTCCAGTTCAACGAGCGGCACGGGTACGACAACCAGCGGCACAACCAGTGGAGGAACAGGTTCGACGACGGGCGGCGGCACGACGAGCGGAAGTGGTACCGGGGCTGGAAGCAACAACGGCGGCGGAAAGGGAGGCAACTGATGCTTCTCCAAAGATCAAACGTAGACCGGTTGCTCCGCAACCGGATTCCAACTGTAGACCGGTTGCTCCGCAACCGAATTCCGATTGCAGAGCAACCGGTCTACATGAATCATCGGAGCGGCTTCACCCTTTTGGAAGTGTTGCTTGCCAGCTTGATTGCCACTCTATTGATGGCCGCTCTCTATGTCGCGATGGAAGTGCAGCTTCGGCAGGCGAACGACGGCCGAGAAGTGATTGAACGGGCCACCCTCTCCCGAGCGATCATTAACCGATTGACGCTCGACCTGACTCCAAGCGTAACGCCGCCGCGGGCCAAACCGAAAAAAGGCTCGTCGAGTAGTTCTACTTCGTCGTCCAGCACCTCTTCGACGACGGGCAGCACCAGCGGCACGACAACCACGGGCAGCACCACGGATATGTCGAGCTCGATGAACACAACCGAGCAAGTGACGTCCGTGATCCCACTTCAGGCAGGCGTCATCGGCACCGAGTTTCAGTTGGTGATCTACACAACGCGAACCCCCGACCCGCGCGAAAACGGCATGGATACCATGAATGCCGTCCCCAGCGATTTGCGCCGCATCTCCTACTGGATAAGCGAAAACGGCGGATTATGCCGGCAGGAAATCCCCTGGGTCACCGGAGAAACGGTTTACGGCAGTACCGACCCGATCCTCGACGGTGAAAAACCCGAAGAGGAGTACATCATCGCCCCCGAAGCGACCGAAGTTACCTTTGCGTACTACGACATTAACGCCGTGAACGATAATGAGGGCTGGCTCACGGAGTGGGACGGCTCTACCTCCGGACCCGACGGCCGCACTCCCCTGGGGCCACCAAGCGCTATTCGTGTGAACTTCACATTGCGCACTACCGACGCTCAAGGTGAATTGATCTTCAAACAGTACAGTCACGTGATTCCGATCGTCACCGCGTCGGGTCCGACCCCGACTCCGGAATCGGAAATGCCGCCAGCCGACGGGACGATGACGACCACGATGCCATAAATCGCGCTCGTAGTGACCCGCTTTAGCGGGTCAAAGCGCTTCGACCTGCTAAAGCGGGTCACTACAAACCAGTATCCAACATGCGTCTCCGTTCCCACCAATCCGTTCACCACAACCCCCAGCGACCCGGTTACGTCCTCATCGCGGTATTGATAGTGGTCGTTGTGCTGTCGCTCGCGGCCTATCGCTATAGCGACATGACGACCGCTGAGTTCCGCGCCAGTGATCGCATCAAGAAACAAGCTCAGGCCAAGTCCCTGGCCGATTCGGGCATCCACTACACCACGGCCCTGCTGGCCGACAAGAATGCCTACAGCGGCACCTTAGGGGGCAATCCGTTCGACAATCGCGGGGTATTCCAGTCGAAGGCAGTCGGCGAAGGCACGGGCCGATTTAGCATCGTCTGCGTCGACTACTCCCAGGATACTGGCACGGGTTCGCTTCCCCTTCGCTACGGCGTCGTGGACGAAGCAAGCAAGATCAACATCAACGCGTTGATCGAGCTCGATTCCAGCGGCCAAATCGCACTCTACGTGCTCATGCGATTGCCGGGGATGACTGAGGAAATCGCCAATTCGATGATCGACTGGATCGATGAGGATGACGACGCTCGTTCCGGCGGAGCGGAGATGTCGTACTATCTCGAACGAAGCCCCTCGTATCGCTGCAAGAACGCTCCGCTCGATTCCATCGAGGAATTGCTGCTGGTCAAGGGGGTCACGCCCGCGTTGCTCTTCGGCAGCGATCTGAACCGTAATGGCCGCCGCGACTCCGACGAGGAAGCGAGCGGCGACTTCAGCTTCGGTTGGGCACCCTTTCTCACGGTCTACAGTCGCGAACGGAACGTTGATAGTACCGGAGTCAAACGCGTCAACGTGAACGACAGGAATCTTAAGACCTTGTATCCGCAACTGAAGACCGCGGTGGGGGACGAACTCGCTGCCTACGTAATCGCTTATCGCATCTACGACGTGCCCAGTACCCCCAGTAAGACCCCCACGAAGTCCGGCAACATGGCTGATCTGGTCAAGAAGGTGGACGAGTCACTGAACGGTAACAGTAGTCCACGCTCGCGCCGCAACATTTCCTCGATGCTCCAGTTGATCGGCACCAGTGTGAGCGTCGCGGGGATGGCGAAAGAACCGGCGACGGTCTATGCCTTCCCGATCACCAGCCCGGAAAATGCCACGGAACTTCTCCCAGTCGCGCTCGATAAGCTTTCCACGGTCGCGGACCAGGAATTACCGGCCAAGATCAACGTGAACTCCGCCACGAAGGCCGTGTTGACGACACTCCCGGGTCTCGATTCCGCGGACATCGACGCGATTTTCGAGAATCAACCCGATCCCACGGATACCGATGTGAGCTATGCGACACCCGCCTGGCTTTATACGAGGGCCCGGATAACTTCCTCGAAGTTAATCGCCCTGGAACGCTACGTGACGGCCCGCACCCAGATCTACCGGATTCAATCGATCGGTTATTTCGATAGGGATGGCCCGATCGTGCGCGTCGAGGCCGTGGTCGATACCAACGACGCCAAGCCGCGGATCATTTACTACCGCGACCTATCGGACCTCGGCCGCTCGATCGACCCTCGGAGTCCGTAATCCGGCTATTCTTCGTAGGACGGCCTTCCTAGGCCGTCCATGAATTCGTCGCCCCGCGAATGGGAGGTTGCTCACCGTGTCACGTTACCTGGCAGTCGATGCCGAGCAAGGCCATCTTTACCTGGCGTCGGCCACGGTGAAGGGGCATATCGTCGAGATCGAGAAGGCGATCAACCTTCCGGAGATTGGCGTCCTGACCGCTGCCAATGCCGCCGCGCTGGGCCGGCGGCTCAAAGAAGCACTGAAGGAAGCGGGCATCCAACCCGCACCGGTACTCGTCTCCGTCGGCCGCGAACGGGTAGTGCTCAAGGAAATCAAATATCCCGCATCGGTCACGGCCGCCGAGGAGCCGGCCCTCGTTCGCTTCCAAATGTCAAAGGAACTCGCGGAGGGCGGCGATAGCGTCGTCATCGATTACTTCACGCTGCCCACGCCCGACCCGGATGGTCAGCGCCGGGCACTCGCCTTCGCCATCCGCAAGGAATTCCTCGTCCCATTGAAAACCGTCTGCGCAGAGGCGGGTCTCAAGCTGGCCGGGATCACGCCACGGCCGTTTGGAATTGCCGCCTCGCTCATGCGGGCAATCAAGGATGGTGCCGTCACCGCACCCGAATCGCCGCTCGCTCCGGTCGCGATTCTGGTGCGCGGCGATACCTGGGGCGAACTCGTCATCGTCCGCGGCGGGCAACTCGCCTTCTCGCGGTCGCTGACCGGGATGGCCCTGAATTCCGAGCAAGCGATGTTAGGCGAGATCCGCCGTAACCTGGCCGTTTTCGCGGGACAATCGGGCCAGAACGCGGTCCAAACCTTGTACGTCGCGGAAGGCGACGTCCCAGGCGGCTGGGCCGGCCGAGCACGGGCCGGTTTGACGATTCCCGTGCAATCGTACGATCCGATTGCCGGCATCGCCAGCACCGTGCCGCCGGAACATCATGGCTGCTTCACGGGGGCGATCGGGCTAATCTCGACCCGAACCCGTTCGACCGAACTCCCCATCAACTTCTTACAGCCGCGGCAGCCTAAATCCCAGTCCGACCCAGGCAAACGATTGATCGCGTACGTCGCCGCGGCAGCGGGCGTTCTTCTCGTCGCCGGCCTCGGCTTCGGATTGTTCCTTGAAGCCCAAAAGCAAAAAGAACGAACCGCCCTGCAGATCCAGAAGAACCAAATCGAAGAGGACATCCGCAATCTCGATGACATTAGCAAGCGTGTCGCCGGCGTTCATGAGTGGGAGTCCAAAGGGTTAAACTGGCTCGACGAACTATACGATCTCACGGCCCGTTTTCCGGACCCGTCGGGGACTGAAGTGAAGCAGATGATCTTCCAGTACGTCGATCCACCCAAAAACTCGAAACTGAAGCATGTCGCCGAGATGCAATTGACCCTCGGCACCGATTCGGTGA
>JAIOQJ010000520.1 GCA_021413475.1 Planctomycetota bacterium
GCCGCCGAGTGATGACCCCAAAGCCCCCAAGACGGAGTGGTATCACACGCCGCGCGATAAGGGACCGACCTGGAACGAGCCATTTCTGGCAACCGGGGCAGGGCGTTTCCTAATCGAATACGGCGTACCGTTCTTCCGTCGCGATCGGCCCGATCAAGTCGCGGGCGTGGTCACGATCGATTTCTCGCTAAAGGACATCCGCGGCCTTATCGCCCGTCTCGATCTGGGAGCGACCGGCTTCGGCGTCGTGTTCACAGGGAAGGGAACCTATCTTGCCCATCCTGACAGCCGGCAAGTTGCGAAGGGATCGATTTTCGAACGGCCAGCCGGACGTACGGATACTCAGATGGAAGATGCCGCCCGGCAAGCGTTGAAGGGCGACAAGATCGGCTTTGATTATAAGGATCCGAAGTCCGGCGAGGAGGCTTGGATTGTTTTCGAGCCGATCTCTTCGACGGGCTGGGCTCTTGGTTTAATTATGCACAAAGCTGAATTCGCGGCCTCTCCGGTTGCCAACCTTCGGCAAATCGTGACGCTTGCCTTGGTGCTGTCTTTAGCACTTCTCTTCGCGATGGGCATCGTCCTTCGACCTGAAGATGGCACCGCTCGAAGTTGGTGGCGGTTGACTAGCGGCTTCAGCATCCTGGCCGGTAGCTTGATTGTTCTGGTGTGGTTCCTGGTTTGGGATTTGCGGATGCCGCGTGGGACGGCCGTGACGAGCCGGGTTGCCGTTTCCCGCTTTCTGGAGCTTCATTCGAATTCCCTGAAGCGAGCCGAGAAGTGCTACGTCATCCCGACCGGCATCGAGTTCGACGCGATCAAGTTCCCGGATGCGACGACGGTCGTGGTAAGCGGCCATATCTGGCAACGCTACCCGGAAGGCATGCCGGCGGAGATCACGCGCGGCTTTATTTTTCCGCAAACGGCCGACGACACACCCTCCATTCAGGAGGTCAAGCGGGTCAAGCAGGCGGGGGAGGAACTGATCGTTTGGCGGTTCCTCGCGAAATTGCAGCAATCGTTCGATCCGTCGCATTTTCCGTTCGATCATCGGCTGGCTTCGGTACGATTGCTGCCCGCGGAACTCACCGCGACCATCGTGCTGACGCCGGATTTCGCGGGCTATCCGTTTCTCAATCCGAAAGCCCTTCCTGGGATCGATCCAGAAATTCACCTGAATAATTGGCATCTCCGGCGTGGCTATTTCAACTACCAGATGCTCCATTCGCCGACGAACCTGGGAATGGATATCCGAGCGGAACGGCCGGACACGCCTACTCTGCACTATGTGATCGACGCACAGCGCAATTTTCTCGGCCCGTTCATCGCCTATCTCGTCCCGGCGATGGTCTCCGCGGCCCTGACGTTTTTCCTGTTGATCACGGGTTTGGAGAAAGCAAGCCAGAAAGACCTGATCAGCGGCATGAGCTACGCCGCGGGCTTGTTGTTCATCATCGTGGTCGCCCACTCCGCGCTGCGTGAGAATATCGGCGCGGTCGGGATCACGTACATGGAGCACATGTATATTTTCCTGTACTTCCTTGTCACGATGGTGATCGTCAACTGTTATCTGGTCGTGCGAAAGCCGGAAAACGTTCTGGTCCGCACCAGCGGTAACCTGATCCCCAAGCTGGCCTTCTGGCCGTTCTTCAGCGGGATGATGCTACTCTCGACGTTGTGGGTTTTCGTGTACGGCGGGTGACACAGGGGCGACGAGCTTCCAGCTTGTCAGGTACCGAATGAGAGAAAAAAGTGGCGGAGCAAAGCCCCCTTTGGGTAGCATCCATCCATTCGAGGAGAAGAAAAAGGGGAAGCGCCCAGAGGACGAAATAAACGTGCCCGTCTCCCATTTCGTCCCCCTTTTCCGTTCGGCGCGTTCGGCGGGCGGGTGAGAACTTGAGGAGGTGCAAGATGACACGACTGATGCTATGCGGCGCACTGTTAGTCGCGGTTGCGAGTTGCTCGAAGCCGAATGGGCCACCTTCAAATGCCATCAAAGAACCGGGGCCTGGGTCATCGACAGCAGACTCCCCAAAGGGGGTCGGGAATGCATCGCCAGAGGCCATGCCGACCGTATCTACCGAAGCCGAGGCTGTTACCTACGTGGAGAAATTGGGCGGGGAGATCACCAGGGGTGAAAACTTGCCTGGAATGCCCGTAGTGGAAGTAAATATGGCCGGTAGCGATCAGCATAAGCAATTCACAGATGCTAGTGCAGCGAATTTGACACTTTTCCAAGATCTTCGTTCACTCAACCTATATGGCATAAACGTGTCCGATACCGGCCTGAAGCACATTGCCAGACTAAAGAACCTCACAGAACTCAGGTTGACTGGCGATCGAGCGACGAATGCGGGGATCAAGGAGCTTGCTGCCCTTAAAAAGCTCACCGATCTATATATGGTGGCAATGAAGGTGACCGATGACGGGTTAATGCCAATTGCGGAATTGGAGAATCTTACCACGCTCTATTTGAATTACACCGAGGTATCCGATGCTGCGCTAAAACACATCGGCACGCTGAAAAACCTGACCGAACTCAGTCTGCACGGCACCAAGGTGACGGATGCGGGTGTGAGCGACTTGGTTATGCTCGAAAATCTGACCAACCTGCATTTGTACAACACGAAGTTGACCGACAAGGGATTGAAACAATTGGTTGCTCTCAAACGCCTCACGCGGCTTGATCTGGTCGCTACGCAGATTACGGACGTGGGCTTGAAAGAACTGACCGCACTCGAGAACCTTACTTCACTTTTCTTGGCCAGCACCAAGGTGACAGATGCGGGCGTGAAGGAATTTCAGCGAGCATTGCCGAATTGCAAGGTTTCGCGGTAGGAAGTCGAATCGGAGACACAGAGAACACTCAAGACTTGAACGCCCAATAAAAAATAGAATAAGGGGGCGAACGGATTGTCATCCTTCCTGGAGAATGGCTAGTGTCGCCGACCCTGAAAACTCTCGGCATCGATCAAATGAGCGTGGCGGAGCGCATCTTGCTGGTTGAAGAGATTTGGGACAGCATCGCTGTTGAAGAAGCCGAGGGTCCGCTGACGGAATCACAAAGACAAGACTTGCAACGCCGCATCGCTGCTTACGAAGCCGATCCGAAGGCCGGTAGCAGCTGGGAGGAAGTGAAGGCACGCTTGCCCAGCAAATCATGAATTTGCCGCTGATCCTTCCGCCAGAGGCAAAAGCGGCCCGTGCCCAAAACGCCATCCTAATGCCCATTAAACGGAATCTCTTCCTTGCTATGAGCATCGATCGCGCCGAAGCCGACGTGCCGTTTGCGTTTGTTGGTTGAAGCGAGATCGTGGCGATTGATGTCGAGTTGCCGGATCGCCCAGTCCCAGTTCCACTCGTTTTTGTCCATGAAGTGCATGATCAGCAGGTTCTTCAATTCCTCGACTTCCGCGAAGCTCAAACCGTCGGTGGATGAGACCGCCTTGTTGATGTCGAGCGCGTTGCGGATGTCCGGATGCCAGCGTTCGAGCAATTCGCGGCGAAGCTCAGCCGTGGGAGCGTCGAAGTGCAGGACGAGATCGATGCGTCCCGGACGCTTGAAAGCTCGATCGATGAGATCGAGGGAGCAGTTGGTCGTGAAGACGAAGACGACGCCTTCGTTCACGGAGATGCCGTCGAGGGCGCTGAGGAAGACTGCTTGGTCCTCGGTTTCGTGAACGGTGTCGCGATCGCGTAGAGCGATGTCCATGTCGTCGAAAAAGACGATGCCGCGTCGATCGACGCTGAAGAGTTCCTCGATGCTATCGCTGGAACGCGCCTGCCGATAGGAATCGGGAGTGACCAACCGCCATTCCCAGCGGCGGCGGCGGCACTCTTGCCAGATGTAACGGCATGCCGACGTCTTGCCGTTGCCGGGCGGGCCCATCAGCAACACGCCGCGCTTGGCTCGACCCCCGTATTCCTTGATCCGCCGCAAATTCGAACGATCGAGGTAGCCGATCGTATTTTGCCAAAGAAGGTCCATCTGGTCCTTCTTCATCACGGGTGCCTGGCTTGGCGGTTCGGAGTCGCGGCGGGAAGTCAGGGCGACCTTATACAGACGCGAGTAATTCTTGCGCTCGACGACGATGAAGTCGAAGCCCCAGCCGTTCTGGTGGTTGTCGTAGGCAAAGCGAACGCGGGCAAATCGAATGCCGTCGAGATCGTAGAGTCTGCTGCCGAGCTGGATGCCGGGGTAGATTCGGCGATTGTCGGGATCCCAGTCGCGAACCAGGACGCCGTCGATCGGAATCAGGGCTTTTTTCTTCGCATGACGGAGCACCGGTTCGTAAAACTCATCGAGATCGACGACGACCGGATCCACGAGCCCAGCGGCTTGGGAGACTTGTTCCACGAGGAAACGATGATCGGCGGAGTATGTTTGCAAGCTGCGCATACGTGATCGGGACAAGGCCCGGCCCTATCAGGTTCGGGATCGTCTTGACGATTGTTAGGTTACGGAACTACGATGGCATCGGTTAGGTGATGGATAGGGGCCGATTGCGGCGGAGCGTTCAGCGCTCCGCCGCAATCGGCGAACGAAACAAGGAATTAACATTCATGAGCATTACGCCACGCGACCTCTCCCGATTGCAGGATGCACCCCGGCATCCGGCCAAGCCTCGGCACAAAACTCGCGAGGTCTGTGTCGGCAATCGCGTGATCGGCGGCGATAATCCCGTTCTCGTGCAGTCGATGACGACGACCGACACGTTCGACGTCGAGGCCACCGTCGCCCAGATCAAGCGATTGGAAGAGGTCGAATGCGAACTGGTCCGCGTCACGGTTCCCAAGCCGGAAGATGCGGCCGTGCTCTCGAAAATTCGCTCGCGGATTGGTATCCCGCTCATTTGCGATATCCACTTCGACTACAAAATGGCCCTGATGGCCCTCGATCATCCCGTCGACAAAATTCGCATCAACCCGGGCAATATCGGCGGTTACGACCGCTTTCGGCAAGTGATCCGCAAGGCCAAGGAACGCGGCCTGCCGATGCGGATTGGCGTGAATGCCGGCAGCCTGGAACGCGAGTTGGTCGAGAAGTACGGCTTTCCCTGCCCGCCCGCGATGGTCGAAAGTGCGATCCGCTACATCGAAATCGCGGAATCGGAAGGCTACCACGACATGATCGTGTCGCTGAAATCGAGCGACGTCCCCACGGCCGTGGAAGCCTATCGGCTCTTTGCCCAAATGTGTGATTACCCCACGCATATTGGCATCACGGAAGCGGGCAAGCCGCCCTACGCGGTGACGAAGTCTGCCGCGGGGCTGGCTCCGATCCTGCTCGACGGCATCGGCGATACCATTCGCATTAGTCTGCTCGGTGATCCCGTGCCCGAGATTGCGGCCGCGTTCGATATTTTGCAGGCGACGCAGCGTCGCGTTCGCAAACCAGAGTTGATTGCTTGCCCGACTTGCGGCCGGCTGGCGATTGACCTCGAAAAGATTATCGCCGATTTGGAAAAGCGCCTCGAAGGCCGCCGCACGGCCGTGAAAGTCAGCGTCCTTGGCTGCGTGGTCAACGGGCCGGGAGAAGCACGCGAGGCTGACATCGGCATTGCCGCGGGGAACGGCAAGGGCGTGATCTTCCGCAATGGCGATATCGTCCGCCATGTTCTGGAAGCCGAAATGGTCGATGCCTTGATCGAGGAGATCGATCACTGGGAGAGCGATCAAGAAAAGGCCGGGAAGTCAACGAAGGAAACGCCGGCTCCGGGGCGCAAGCGCTTGCCGGTGGTGGTGTGAGCCGCTTGCGGCGGAGTGCACGAAAACGCTCCGCCGCGAGCGGCTTGCCGTTATCTCATCGCTCGTTCATAATACAACCTGTCGCATCGTCCGCCTCTCGGCATCAGGTCCCGGCATCATGGCGCTTGAATTCAATTGCCCGCACTGCGGCGCCTTCTACCGGCTCGACGAGAAGTTTGCCGGGAAGATGGGCCGCTGCAAGAACGCCAAGTGCAAGCAATCGATCCTTATTCCGCTAAGTTCGACCACGGGCAAAAACGGAACTCCCGAAAAGGCTGGCCCCGTCGATGCCGAGAAACTCGCGGCCGCGGCATTCTCCGAGGAGCCGCCGCCTAAGGAGATCAAGAAGGACGCCCCTCCCAAACAGATACCGGTCACCTGTCAATTCTGCGATCACAAGTATACGGTCGACCTGGCGATGGCGGGCAAGAACTCCCCCTGCCCGGAGTGCGGTAAGATCGTCCGAGTTCCAAAACCTGTTGACGAAAAACCTGCTGACTGGCGGAACGCCGCATCGAGCCGCCCATCAATGGCCAAGGTGGACGACGCCCCGGCCGGGGCCTGGGATGCTCAACGGAAAGGCGTCAGCGCCGAAGCGTTGCGCGCGGCCAGGGCGCATGAGGTCGATGAGGAAGAAGAGCCGCGGGATCGCTGGATCCGCCGGCTTAAACGGGCCTTCTATGGCATGGCGTTCATTGGAATGGTGGCGTTCCTCGTGCTTTTCCTGATGAAGTCGCGTCGAGAGGGGAAGCAAGAACGCTGGATGGAAATGGCCATCAAGGAGGTCGATGATGACAAGGAAGGCTCCAAGAAGCCGGAATTTCGCGCGGCCATTCAGCGCTATGCCGGTGAGTATTTTGTCCGTGCCGTCAAGAACCGCGACGAATTGCAGGAAGCTCTGAAACACTTCGATAAAGCTCGCGATGGTTTGCAAGGTCTTCCCTCTTCGAGCCACGATCGCAACGGGATGTTGGTGGAGCTAGGAGTCGCCTATGTGGTATGCGGCGGCGACGCGACCGAGATCAATGAAGAACGCCGGTTGCCTTGGGATAAGGTTCATCCGTTGATTCGTAAAAGCTTGGATAAGATTCCGTCATCCGAACACATTCTGCGTGCTCGGTCGATGCGTATGCTCGCGCGCAAACTTGCCGAGAAGAATCAAAT
>JAIOQJ010000087.1 GCA_021413475.1 Planctomycetota bacterium
GCGGCACGTTCATCATCGACGGGCGCGCGACTCAGTGTCCACAAGAATAGCTCGTCGATGCGTTTGCCGTCGTCGGAAATTTCCTTCACGATCTTCGCAACCCGCCCCTCCGGCGCGGCAATCTTCTGCTGCACGGCGGGATAGTTGGCGAGGAACAGCGTCTGCACGATGGTCGGCTTGGCGTCGCGATCGCAATCGCACTGGGCATCGGGGTTGCGGCTGGGCCGGCCGAAGATCTGGAAGGCGTACTGCAACGACGCCCGGGTCCGGTCGCTGCCCGTGCCGCCCGCCACTTCCAGCGCTCTTGTTCCCGCTGGTAGGTAGAGTTCCGGCGGATAAGTCTCGCTGCCGCCGGTGGCCTGATTCAAGGCATCGACCAGCGTCTCCGCCGGCAGACGCCGCAACTGGAACGAGGCGTAATTCGCGGTGTCGTCGCGATTCGTGGGGTTGGTCTTGGCGCTCTGTTGATAGGTCCGGCTATTCAGGATCAGGCGGTGCAGGTGCTTGAAGTCGTAGCGTTCCTTGACGAAACTGGCGCACAACTCGTTGAGCAGTTCGGGGTGAGTGGCGGGATTCAAAGGCGATAACTGGTCGGGCGGGTCGATGATGCCACGGCCGAAGTAGTGCGCCCAGACGCGGTTGACGATCGCCTTCGCGAAGAACGGGTTGTCCGGCTGCTTCAGCCAGGCGACGATGAATTCGCGCGGGTCGCGACCCGGCGGCACCGTGACGGCCTCTTTCGCCCCCAGCATCCGGAACTGCTTCGAGTCCTGCTTGCCCAGCGTGCTGGTCACGCTGGCGAAGGTCTCCTTGACCCCGGTGTGGATCTCGCTCCCCTTGATCCGCTTGCCCATGCTTTCGAGCACTACCGCCTTGTCGTTCAGTGCCTTCACGTCGTTGTTCAGCTTGGTCATGTCGCGCAAACGACAGCAAATCGTCCTGCTGCCAGACGTCGTTGGGATGGCGGTGGCACTGGGCGCATTCGAGGCGAAGTCCCAAGAACGCGTGGGCCACCTGCAAGGCCCCCTTCACGCCGCTGGCGTTGTTGCGCTGCCAGTAGAGGTCGAGCGTGCGGCGATTGGCGTAGGCCGCGAGGTCCGGTGTCTTGGCGGTATTTTCCTCCATCATCGTCCGCACTTCCTTGATCCAATCCTGTTCCGGCCGGCCCTCGCGACTGGTGGCCAGCAGGATTCGCTCCGCCAACTGATCGTAAGGCGTGTTTTCGCGGAAGCGGGCGCGCAGCCATTCGTAGTAACGGCGTGACTCGGCCGCTTCCACGAAGCCGACCTTGCCGTCGAACCCGGTCGGCCGGAGGATGTCACAAAATTTCGTCGCCCAGAGCGCCGCATAGGCGGGCCTTTCGAGCAGTTCGTCGATCTTCTTGTTCCGCTTGTCCGGTGCCTTGTCGGCCAAGAAGGTGCGGATCTCCGTGGGCGTCGGCGGAGTTCCGGTCACGTCGAGCGACACTCGCCGCAGAAAGGTCACGTCGTCGCAAAGGTCCGCCGGATGGATGTTGAGCCGGCGCAGCTTGTCGAGGACGTGCTTGTCGATGAAGTTGACCGACTGCACGGCCGGGAACGGCTCTGAGCCGGCGCGAGGTGAAACGAGCATCGCCATCGCCGGCTCCGCGCGGTAGCGCGCCACAATGGCCGTGTCGCCCACCCCCAGCGCCCGCACCCGCCCGGCCGAATCGACGGCGGCCAGTTCCTTGTTCACGGCCTCGAAACTGCACAAGGCCGTCACGTCCTCGGTCGAACCGTCGGCGAAGGTCGCTTCCACCTTCAGCGAATAACTTTCCCCCTTGGGAAGAGTCTGTTCCGCCGGCGTCACCCGTAGTTTGGCGATGCGCGATTGATCGACCCGGTCGAGCTTGGCACCGCCGGCGATCCAGTTGCGGACGATCTGGTACTCCGGGCTCCCGGGAACCAGACGAACACCGCCCTGGTGAAGCGATCGCCCGCTCGACTTCTGCAAGAGAAGACTGCTCTCAACATCCTGCACATTTAGCCGCCGACCTGACGCTTCACGCAACAGCCGGGCATGATCGAGTTCCGGGTCCGCTCCGAACAGCGACAGCCGAAAACCGTTCTGACCCTTGACCGTGCCATGGCAAGAACCCGCGTTACACCCAAGCCGGCTGAAGAGCGGAACCACATGCCGACTGAAGAGGGGAACATCGGGAACGGCCGCCGAGGCCGAGGGCGCAACGCCGCCGAGCCCAATGATGGAGAGAGCAAACAGTTTCAGAACTTTGCGATGAGTCAACATGAGCGGGGAACGCTCGGGGTGGGAGGCGATCGCGGGCAAACACTTCAATGATGACTATAAGGATACTCGAACGAATTTTGGACGCAATCAGGTTTGGCGAATCCCCGGTTGATTGTGAATGTGTCATTTGAGAGGCTTGTAGAGAAACGCTTCCACGGGTCGATTCAAGGATGTCTGCGAAGCGAACGACGTTTCGTCGGGACTTGTCGACCGGCCACAAGTCTGTGAGCAAGACATCGAGTTGACCCATGCCGGTCAGTCGCGAACGCAGCGACACATCACCATCGAACTGGAGAATGCGACTCACGACGGCGACATGGTTCTGCATCTGCTCACGAGTTTGCCCGAAGACGTTTCGGCAGTGCAAGTGCTGGTCGATCGAGACACTGTTTTACGAGGTGACGCAAACGCTCTCGTGCGAGATCAAAACGCCGTGCTATCCGGCAGCGGCCTTGTTGGTGTTCTGCTTGGCGTTGAAGGCGGCGGTGCGAGCCGCTCACGGCGAATAGCAAGCCGACGAGATGTCGGACTACGACAGGGCGCTCGAGAACAAGCAAATCCACGATGGATCTCAACATGTGCCGCAAAAAAGAACGAGGACCGAATAAACCGCCGCCAACGATGGATTAAATCCAAATCGGGGGCCATGTCTCGACACACAAACTACTTACGGCTAAAAAATGTCCTAGGAAGCCCAGCCCTAAATGGGCCCATTACGATCTTGGAATTGAAGGCCGCATGGTCCTTCATCGATGTGGTTCGCGATACGTAAGGTCGTTCGTGATAGGATGGGGGATAGGCTAATCAAGGGAAATCTTCATGAGAACATTCACCTCTTTACTGATCATTTTCGTGTCGCTTGTCACGCATGGGTTTGCTGACGAACCCAAGAAATCCGAGGTTCCGCTCTTCGACGGCCTCGGTAAGCATTCGCGCAAGATTGAAACCAAGAACGAGAAGGCCCAGCGGTATTTCGACCAGGGGCTGATGTTCATGTTCGCCTACAACCATGATGAAGCGGTGCGAGCATTTCGGCAGGCGGCTGACCTCGATCCGCAATGTGCGATGGCGTACTGGGGGATCGCGCTGGCCAGCGGCATGAACTATAACAATCCGGCCTTTACAACCGAACAGGCGAAAGCCGCCAAGAACGCGCTCGCCGAGGCACGTGCCAAGGCCAAGGGAGAATCCGCCGCCAATCAGGCACTGATCGAGGCGCTCGCGACTCGTTACCCCGATCCGGAACCGAAAGAGCGGGCCGACGTGGAGAAAGCCTTTTCGCAGGCGATGAAGGCCGTCCGGGATCGGTTCGCGGAAGACGCCGACATCGGCGCGTTGTACGCGGAATCATTGATGAATCTGCGCCCCTGGGACCTCTGGAAGGACGACGGCAAACCGCAGTCGGAAACGCCCGAGATTCTGAATGCGCTCGAGGCTGCACTGAAACTCGATCCAACCCATCCGCTGGCCAATCACTTGTACATCCACGCGGTCGAGGCCTCGCCGGAGCCTGGCAAGGCCGATGCGGCGGCGAATGCTTTGCGCGGCAAGCACCCCGCGCTGGGGCACCTTCTGCACATGCCCTCGCACATCGATATCCGCCGCAGACGCTGGAACGAAGCCGTGGAAGCTAATCGCATCGCCATCGAGGCCGACGCCAAGTATCAGAAGACGGTTCCCGAACAGGGCTTTTACCGGCTCTACATGTCTCACAACTATCACATGCTCACCTTCGCCGCGATGATGCAAGGAGAATCCGCGCTCGCTCTGAAAACGATCCGGGAGATGATCGCGGCAGTGCCCAAGGAATGGGCGATGGCAAAGGAGAATGCCGCAATCGTCGACGGCTTCATGGCGATGGAACTCGAAGTTCTCAAGCGTTTCGGCCGCTGGGACGACATGCTGAAAGTGCCGGAACCGCCGGAAATCTTCCCGATCGCGCGCGCCATGCGTCACTACAACCGTGGTGTCGCGTTTGCTGCCAAGGGGAAGATCGCAGAGACCCGGGAAGCACAAAAGACTTTCCGCGATGCGGCCGCGAAGGTTTCGAAGGAAGCGATGTTTGGCAACAACAAGGCAGTGGATCTGCTCGCGATTGCCGGATCGATGCTCGAAGGGGAGATCCTTCTTCGCGAACGAAAGTCAAAGGACGCGATTGCCGAGCTGGAAAAGGCGGTCGCTCTGGAAGACAAACTTCGCTACGCGGAACCGCCGGACTGGTTCGTGCCGGCACGCCACTCGCTGGGGGCCATCTTGCTGCGCGACGGGCAAGCGCAGGCGGCAGAAAAAGTCTATCGCGAGGACCTGCGCCGCTGGCCCGATAACGGTTGGTCCCTGCATGGGCTGGCACAAACATTGGAAGCACTGGGACGGAAAGAAGAAGCTGCCAAGGTGAAGGAACGCTTTCAGGAGGTATTCAAGCGAGCCGACGTGAAGATTCCATCGTCGTGTTTTTGCGTCGAGCAATGATGGTTCAGTCCGCCAATGCAACCGATTTATCAATCAATCGCTCGTGGAAGGCTTTCGTTTCAGCCGCCATGCTTGACAGATCTTGATTCTGCTACATTGGTCCGGCCGACGAACTCCTTCCCTTGCCCCTGCGTCGGCGTTGTCGGCAATTGGCCCTCTCAACTTCATGCCGATGCCATGTACCTGCCTACTCGCGCCCCGTCTCCGCGTCCCAGACCCGTGCCGTATTGTCCTCGCTCCCGGTGAGGACGCGTTTGCCGTCGGGACTGAATGCCACGCTGGTGATCTTGCCGCCGTGTCCCTTGAAGACCGTTATTTCCTTTCCGCTCTCGACGTTCCAAAGCCGTGCGGTGTGGTCATCACTGCCGGTGAGAACGCGCTTGCCATCGGGACTGAACGCCACGCCGGTGACATGGTCCGAGTGCCCCGTGAGGGTGGCTTTCTCCTTCCCGGTGGCGGCGTGCCAAATTCGTGCTGTCCTGTCGTCACTTCCGGTGCAGATGAACTTGCCGTCGTGGCTGAATGCCACACTGTCGACGCCGCCGGAGTGTCCTGCGAGTGAGGCCTTCTTCCTTCCCGTTTCCGTATCCCACACCAGCACGGTGCCGAACTTGTTTGCCGTGCAGACGAACTTGCCGTCGGGGCTGAACGCCACGTGCGTGTCAAAGGGCGCTTCAATCTTGAGAACATGCTTCTCTTGCCAGGTTTCCGCGTCCCAAAGCCGGGCCGTCTCATCCCGGCTGCCGCTAGCAATGAGTTTGCCGTCGGAACTAAACGCAACGCTGGTAACCTCGGCCGTGTGTTTATTAAGATGGGCCAACTCCCGCCCAGTCTCGACATCCCAAACTCGCGCCGTTTTATCTTCACCGCCGGTGAGAGCGCGTTTGCCGTTGGGACTAAATGCCACGCTGGTAATCTGTCCATCGTGTCCCTTCAGGATGAATTTCTGCTGCCCCGTCACCGCGTCCCAAAGCCGTGCCGTGTTGTCGTCACCGGCGGTGAGGACGAGCTTGCCGTCCGGGCTGAACACCACACGGCCAATTTCGCCGGAGTGTCCTCGGAGGGCGGCTTTCTCTTCGCCCGTCTTGGCATCCCAGACTCGTGCGGTACTGTCAATGCTCCCGGTGACGACGCGTTTGCTGTCGGCGCTGAACGCCACGCTCAGGACAAAGTTCACGTGCCCTGTCAGGTTGGCCTTCTCCTGCCGCGGTTGGCCATCCCAAAGCCGGGACGTGAAGTCTTCACTACCGGTAAGAATGCGTTTGCCGTCGGGGCTGAACGCCACCAGATGGACAAAGCCCGTGTGCCCCTTGAGGGCCGCCATCTCCTGTCCGGTCTCCGCGTCCCAGATCCGCGCGATGTTATCCCCGCTGCCGGTGAGGACTCGTTTGCCGTCGGGACTGAAGGCCACGCCGAAGGCCCCCCACAAGTGCCCCTTGAGGACTGCCGTCTCCTGGCCCGTTTCGACGTTCCAAATCCGCGCTGACTTATCCGAGCTACCGGTGATGACGCGCTTGCCGTCGGGACTGAATGCCGCGCAAATGGGCTGACCGGTGTGCCCGTCGAGGATGACCTTCTCTTCCCCTGACTCGGCGTCCAATATCCGTGCCGTGCTCTCTTGCCGCATCCAGGTGATGACGTGCTTGCCATCCGGGCTGCGCGCCTGATAAGAGGTCACGTTCAGTTTCCCCTGAAGGTCAACAACCTCCTGCCCGGTCTCGGCATCCCAGACTCGCGAAGTTTTATCCTGACTTTCCGTGTGGACGCGCTTGCCGTCCGGGCTAAACACCAAATGGACGATCATGCCCGCGTGCCCCTTGAGGACGGCCTTCTCCTGTCCTGTCTCCGCGTCCCAGATTCGTGCGATGTCCCCACTCAAGGTGAGGACACGCTTGCTGTCGGGGCTGAATGCCGCAAACTGAGCAAGACTCTGTCCTTGGAGGACGGCGATCTCCTTTCCCATCTCCGCGTCCCAGAGCCGTGCCGTATTGTCATTGCTGCCGGTGATGACGCGCTTACCGTCGGGACTGATCCCTCCTCGCATGACGAACCCCTTATGCCCTTGGAGGGCGACTTTATCTTGATCCGTCGAGACATCCCAGAGCCGCGCTTTCTTGTCGTGACTTCCGGTGATGGCGCGTTTGCCATCGGGGCCGAACGCCACGCTGCTGACTTCGAACTTATGGCCCTTGAGTACGGCTTTTTCGCGTCCGGTCTCGACGTCCCAGAGCCGTGCCGTATTGTCCCAGCTCCCTGTGAGGGCTCGCTTGCCGTCAGGACTCAACGCCACGCTGGTGATCTTGTCCGCGTGGTCCTTGAAGGACCCGATCTCTTTACCCATCTCGACATCCCAGACCCGCGCCGTCCTGTCGTAGCTCGCCGTGACGGCGCGTTTGCCGTCCGGGCTGAACGCCACGCCCGTGACCTTTTCCGTGTGTCCCTTGAGAACTGTCTTTTCCTCCGCCGTCTCCGCGTCCCAGATGCGGGCCGTTTTATCGTTGCTCCCCGTGAGGACGAACTTGCCATCAAGGCTGAACGCCACGCTGTTGACAGAGCCGGTGTGCCCCTTGAAGACGGCCTTTTCCTTTAGCGTCTCAACCTCCCAAATGCGGGCCGTGTTGTCGTCGCTCCCCGTGACGATTCGCTTGCCATCCCTGCTAAATGCCACGCTGGTGACCACGTTGCCCGTGTGTCCCTTGAATTCGCCTGTGCTCTGACCGGTCGCGGCATCCGAGAGCCATGCCAACTTGTTGTTGGTCCCGGCGAGAACCTGTTTGCCGTCGGGACTAAATGCCACGCTGGTGACCAGGCCCACGTTTGATAACTCGGCGACCTGTTGCCCCGTCTCGGCATCCCAGACCAGCGCACCGCCAGGGCAGGTGCTAACGATGCGTTTTCCGTCGGGACTGAGCGCCACGCTCACAATCTCGCTCGCGTTGCGGGGGTCGATGAAGGAACGAAGCGGCCAAAAGTGCCGCATCCATAACCCCCACGCGTGGCGAGTTTCCCAGGTGTCGAAATAGTCGTTGTGCGTCGCCGTCAGAATGGCGGACATCCCGTCGTAATCTCGATCTTCTCGTGCTCGCAAGGCTTGGTTGATCTGCATCGCGTGCCGGGCGTCCTCCGCCCGCCGTGCTTGCGCCTTGGCGGACTTGGCGTCCCGTTCGGCTTCCGTGCGTGCGGTCTTCGCGTCCCCTTCCGCCGCGCGCGCCGCCTTGGCTTCGTCCCCGGCCTTCGTTTCCGCATTGCGCGCGGCCGTGGCCTGACGGGAAGCCTCCGCCGCCTCATCGCGAGCCGTGACGGCAAAGAAGCCCGATACCGCCACGGCCGCCACCAGCACCATGAACACGGCCGCCGCGGACCCGGCCACCACCGGGTTGCGGCGAACCCACTTCACGCCTCGTTCGAAGCGACCCAGCGGCCGTGCCCGGATTGGTTCGCCTTGTTGATACCGAACCAACTCATCCGCCAACTCCGCGGCCGAGGCGTAGCGGTTCTCGGGTTCCTTGCGCAGGCACTTCAGGCAGATCGTCTCCAGGTCGAGCGGAACGCTTTTCTGCCAGCGCGACGGCGGCTTCGGTTCCTGCGTCCGAACTTGTTCAAGCGTCTCGACGACGTTCTGCCCCTTGAAGGGCGGTCGCCCGGTCAGGCAATCATAAAGGATCGCACCGAGCGCATAGACGTCCGCCGCGGGACCGGCCTCGTGAGCGCGCCCCGACGCCTGCTCGGGGGCCATGTACGACGGCGTGCCCATCACCGCGCCGGCCTGCGTCTCGCCGCTGTCGCTGTCCAGTTGCCGGGCCAGGCCGAAGTCGGTGATCTTGGGCGTGCCGTCTGCCGTCAGCAAGATATTGGCCGGCTTGAGATCGCGATGCACCACGTTACGGCTGTGGGCCAATTGCATCGCCCGCGCCAGGGCTTCCACCAGTTTGGCCGCCTGTCGGGCCGGCATCGGTTTGGCGTTGATCTTGCCGGCGAGGTTGCCGCCATCGACGAACTCGAGCGCGCAATAGGGATGGCCGTCCGCGTCGCCGACTTCGTGGATCTGCACGATGTTCGGATGTTGCAACCGCGCCACCGCCTCGGCCTCGATGCGGAACCGCGCGAGTTCTCGCGGCCCGGCATGTCCGGCGGCCAGCACCATCTTGAGCGCAACGGTCCGTTTAAGCTTGAGATGCCGGGCTTTGTACACGACGCCCATGCCGCCTCGGCCGAGCACGCTTTCAATCTCGTAGCCGGGGACCGAAACCGATTTGGGAGCACGCTCCGGTTCCGTGCCTCTCGGCGTCGTCTCCTGGTTCGGCAGACAAGTGCCGGTGCCACCATCAAGGGGAGGCGTTCCGGGAACGAAATCAGCGGTGACGTTACTGCCCGGCAGGTGATCGGTGGTTCGCAACGAATCGTTCGACGGCGCGACCAGCACCGGCCTGGCAGGCACGGCAAAACGCTCTCCGCATTTCGGGCATTTGATGGCTTTGCCAGCCAGTTCGTCCTTGATTTTGAGCTTGGCCGAGCAAGAAGTGCAAGCGGTTTGGATGAACATCGCGCGGTTACCCAAGCTTGAAGGGATGTGGGACAGCGAAGATTCTACCAGAATAAACGGCGATCTTTGGATTCGAGGTCAAAAATGCTCTTCTGTTCTTCGTAGGACAGCCTTCCTTGCTCATCGCCCACCCGCTTTCACAAACAATATGAGCGTTTCCCAAAATTGGACCGGCATCTTCGGCCAGACGTCAATGACGAAGGAAAGTTCTAGCTCGATATCGGATCGGGGGCAAAGTGGGAGGGCAATCGGGAGCCGTGCTGAGCGGTAGGGCACTGACGAATTCAACTTTGCCGAAGCATCAGGATACCCTGAGAGATTCGCGCGATCATGCGTTCCAGAAACTGCTCTTGTTTCGTATTTTAATACGAGTTGGAACCGCTTCGCGTCCCGTTTCCGTTGAGAACTGGGCATCGTAGCCGAATCGTCCGTCGTGTAACTGGAAACTTCCATGAATCATACTGTGTTTCGTTGGTTCCTTCTGACCGTCGCGACCCTTGCCTCGGCAGGCGGGACTCAAGCGGCCGATGCGCCTCTCACATCCGTCGTTCGGTTCGCGAACATCGATATCGAGCACACCAAATTACTCGTTGATGGTCAGGCAACGCTGGCCTCGCCAGAAATGTTGCGGACCCTCTTTGGCCTGCCCGGCGCGCCGAAGCAACTTCAGGCACTGCCACGGAACACGAATTCCAAGTGGGAATTGGTCGTGGCTTTCCGCGAGCCTGTGGCAGTCGGCACGCAATTGTTGTTGATGTCGGTCGATCGAAATGTCCCGACCGCGAGCGTTCTTCGGACGGATTTTAAGGGCGATATCACCGCCGCCATGGCTGCCGATTGGGTCGCGGTCGAACCATCCCACGTCTTCGCTCCTGGCACGCGCATCCGCGCGCTAAGGCTCGCTGGTGCGGGAGCGGGGCCGGACGCTCAAAACCTCCGCATTCTGATGCTTGCGCCTCGGCTTGTCAGCGTCACGTCGGAAGCCGTCGGCAGCGGCGAGAAGGCACCGTTCGGTTCGCATCCGAATGCCATTCCGAACTCCCGGACCTGGGTAAATGCCGCGGCCGATCCGAATCCGAATAGCGCCAAACAGGTGCAACGTGCTCCGATCAGTGAAGTGTTGCCGTCGTGGTACATCCTCTCGTGGGATACCGCCCGCACACTTCGCGGTGTCTGGTTGAGCAGCAATGCCGAGCGCTTCACCTTGTCCCTTTATCGCGGCGACCCGAAATTGAACCCGGCCGTCGCCGGACCGCTCGACTGGGAGAAGTTGCCCATCGAAGGCCCTGTGGAAGTGTCGGGCGAAATGGTCGACCGCTTCATCCCGTTGCCGTCCGTTTCGTTGACGGCCTTGAAGGTTGAAATCACCGCTACCCGCAAGGGCGGACCGGTTGCCGAGATTCGTCGCTTCGATGCGCTGACCGATCTTGGCGACCGTCCGTTGCAGGCGAGAACCGGGCCGAGTCAATTCGTCATCCCTTATCAACAGCCGTTCGATGGCTCGGTCGCCATGGTCATCACCGATGCCGCGGGCCGGCCGATCCGCAATCTCGTCGCCCAGGTCGATCGCAAGAAAGGGCCCGCGCAGGAGCTTTGGGATTTGAAGGACGAAGCCGGGCAAACGGTACCGCCGGGCGAGTACCGCTGGAAGGCTATCACGGCCCCGCCGATCGGCTTGGAGTACCAGTTCGCTGCCTCGCCGAACGTGGCCCAACACAATGCCAAACGAGTGCCGTGGTTGACGGACGAATCGGGCCCGGACGGTTGGATGGCCGACCACTCCGCTCATTCATCGGGCGTTGCCTGGGGCGAGCGCGTCTTTTTCGGTGCTCCGGTGGCCGAGTCGGGCGTGTCGCTGATCGAGTGCGATTTGGATGGGAAGAAACTTTGGGCCAAACATGGCTTTGGACCATTTGTCGGCGTCACGAAGCTCGCGGCCGACCGCGGGGCGGTGTACGTGCTGGCGAACGACGCGCTGCATCGCCTCGAGCCGGCCGAGCACACGCTGAAAGCGATCGGCAAAGCCTCCCGCGACGGCCGGGGCGGCCAGGTGGTCGGCATGACGGCCGCTTCGGACAAGCTCTATCTCGCGATGCATTCCCAGGTTCCCTATCTCGACAATGCGTTGCGGGCAAGCGAGGTGGATCTCGATCATTGCCTGCCGCTCTACCCCGATAAGATCCCGGACGTTCTTGGCAATCGTCGCGTTCAACCAAACCCACGGCAGGAATTCCTGCGCCTGCTCCGTCTGACGGGAACACCTTCTGGCCAGGGCGATCCGTCCGCCAATAGTCGCGAGTCGTTGTTCCCCATCGATCTGGAAACCGTCGGCGACGCGAAAGCTCAGTTCATCCTGGTCGCCTTCAAGTCGCCGGTGCCCCTCGGCAGCGTGTTATTTCCGTGCCCGGGTGCCAATTACAAGATCGAGTTCTCCGCACTGAAGAATGGGGCGGCTTATCCGCCCGATCCACGCGACGAGAAAGCCTGGCAAGCGTTCGCCACGCAGCCGAAGAGCGGTTGGGCCTGCGTGGCCGCGCCGCCGCAAACTCGCACTCGCGCACTGAGAGTAAAGGTCACCCGAACTGGAGACGCGGCCCCTGATCCGTTCGACGATTTGCTCGAGGCGAAACCAACCGGACCAAAAGGCACACCCAATCTCGATCCCACGACCAAGAAGTCACCAATCAACGTCGCACCGGGTAAAGACTGGTTCCTGCGTATTGAAGGTATGCGAATGCTGCGCCGTCGCTTTGAACCGCTCGCAGCCGATGCCGCCGTGCGCGTCAACTCCGGAGCCGTCGATAAGTCCGGTGTGTGGGACGCAAAGCGAACCACGCCTGTGACATCCGAAAGCCCGGGCGTTTACTTGATGGAATGGAAGGCTCCGCAGAAGGTGACCGGCTTGGCCATTAAAGAGATCGACGGTGCGGAAACGGAAATCGACGTGTGGGAAGGCCCCGCCGGCGACGCCATCCCCCTCGGCGATTCGGAACACTGGAAGAAGGTTGCCACCTACGTTCAGTCGCGGCGCGACGCCTATCAGCCGTCGTTCGCCCGGAACGAAAGCGCCCGCTATCTCGATGGCACCGTCGACTTCGGCCGCGAGATTACCACCCGCGCGATCCGCCTGCGCGTCGTTCGGCAATGGGCCGATAACAACGATCGCGGAACCGCCACGCAACGCCGCGATCGCGGGGGCCAGACGCTCGATCCGCGGCGTTGCGCCATCTACGGCGTGCTCGCATTGCGTCATCTTGGCGAAGAACCGGAAGTTGACCGTCAGGCCTATCAGCGAATCGAAGTTCGCGACGGACGCACGGGCAATTTGATTCGTGAACTTCCCACAGCCATCGACGGCGATCTGACCGTGAACGCCGATGGAATCCTGTATGGTCTGCAAGCCGGCCGCGTGGTCCGTATTGATTCAACGACCGGCGCGACTACGCCGCTGCTGCCCACCATTGATGGGACCAAGGTTTCCGCCGGCCGGCTCGCCGCCGGGCCGGACGGGAACCTTTTTGTCTTCGAGTGGCCGGAAAAAGTCATCAAAGTTTATCGTCCGACCGGCGAGTTGGTGCGAACGATCGGCAAGCCGGGCGGCCAGAAGCCCGGCCCGTGGGACCCGGAGAAATTCCTTAGTGTCAACGCTCTCATTCCCGATGCCCGCGGCGGCCTTTGGGTTGTCGAAAGTCAGGACGTGCCGCGCCGCATCGTGCAATACGGCCCCGATGGGAAGCTCGTCCGCGAGCACCTCGGCAATTCGCATTACGGCGGGGGCGGGGTGCTCGACCGTTTCGACAAGAACCGGCTATTCTTCGCGAACGTCGAGTTTGAACTCGACTGGAAGACCGGTAAGTCGCGCATCAAGAACCTGTTGGCGGAAAACATGCCCGAGGACTTGGTGCCCATCCAACATCGCGGGCTAACGTACTTGGCGAGCACCCCGCTGTCGTACAGTGCCACCCAGCCCGTTGGTCAGGTCTATCTGTACGATAAGGCCTCGGGCACGGCCCGGCTGGTGGCCGCGTTTGGCGAGTCCGGGCAGTTCGGGCCGCTGAAGGCGCCCGCGGTCCTCGCGAAGCTCGCGGCCGGCAAAGTTCCCTCCGACTACACGTTCATCTGGGCCGACCGCAACGGCAATAGCCAGGTGGACCCAGATGAGATCGAATTCCAAAGCAAAGACGGTGCATCGGCCCTTCGTCTGGGGCGGTTCAATGAGGCGATGCAGTGCCGGGGCGGCGATCGTCTCTACCAAGTTCGCGAAGTTCTCGCGAATGGCACGCCCGTGTTTGCTCAATCGCGATCTCAAGCGGCCGGCCTGTTTGGCCTGCGCGACGGCAAAGTGTTGGACATGAATGTATTCGCCCCCGGCACGCGCCTACGGTACACCAATGGCGGTGGCGGCGGCGGCCACAACGAAACGATCGTCCGTGGTCCTGACGGGGCCAAGATATGGGCCTATCCAACGGAACACCAAAGCGTTTCCGGCCTGTGGCTGCCGCCTTGGGAAGCGGGCTATGTTTCCAATGAATTCGGCGTCGTCGGTCACGAGGTCGAAGAACGCGGCGAACTGGGCGAGTTCTTCGTCACGCACGCGAACAACGGCCAATTAAAAATCTGGACGGCCGATGGTCTCCTCGCGGGCACCATCCTGCGCCACAAATTCGACCCGCTCGCTAAGCAGATTTCATCATTCCCGGACGCGATGCGCGGCACCCGGCTTGATGGCCTCAGCGGCGGCCAAGAGCATTTCCACGGCTACTTCACGAAGATTGACGCCGACGGCAAGTACTATATCGTTCACGGTCACAATCTGATCGGGCTTTTCGAGGTTCTCGGGCTGGACAAGATCCGCCGGCTCACGGGGACGATCAAGGTGACGGCGGCGGATTCACAGCGAGTGCGCGATTGGGAAGAGGAACAGGCCCGCCGCGAGGTGAAGAGCCAGGCCCGTC
The DNA here is from genome assembly GCA_021413475.1 of Planctomycetota bacterium. Classification (GTDB taxonomy): domain Bacteria; phylum Planctomycetota; class Planctomycetia; order Gemmatales; family Gemmataceae; genus JAIOQJ01. Next base: position 14,236 of record JAIOQJ010000087.1, read on the forward strand.
TCGTCGAGTGCTTGCCGCATGCCGGGCCGGCGACGAAGGATGTCGCGGAGATTGATGGGGCGAAGTTCGCTATCAGTTTTGATGCCGATTCGCTCTATCTGCGCTGGACGGTGGACGGGTACGGCGAACTCAAGAATACGGGAACCGACTTCCGCCGCTACTTCAAGACGGGTGCCATCGTCGATGTGCATCTCGCAACAGACCCGGCGGCCGATCCCGCTCGCCGCTCACCCGCGCGAGGCGATCTTCGTCTGGTCATCTCGAAGATCGACGGTAAGCCGGAGGCGGTCTTGTATCAACCCGTTGCTCCCAACGCGACCGCTAGCGAACGTTGGGAAACCCGTACCGATGCCGGTGGGACGACAGCGTTCGATCGCGTCGTTCAATTGGCCGATGCGAAGATCACCGTGCGTCCGCGCGACTCCAACGGCTATACCGTCCAAGCCACGGTGCCGCTCCGCACGCTGGGGATCAAGGCGACGCCGGGCACCCGCCTCGCGTTCGACTGGGGCGTGCAGACGACTGATGACGGGCGCTCGGTGAAACGCCGCATGTATTGGAGCAATCGCCTCGCCAATGGCACCACCGATGAGGCCATCGAATCTCGCCTGGAGCCGCATCTGTGGGGCACGCTCGTCATCGCGACGAAATCGTCCGCCGATAACCGGTTGACGGACACCCTCAAAGGAATCGACGGCGATACCAAGCCGAAAACCGACGTGGACGACCTGCTCAAATCGCTGGAGAAGAAAAAACCCTGAGAGGTCCGGGATCAAGATCGTTACATCGAGGTGTTTCTGCGCAACGATCGCGCCTAATATAAGCCAATCCTCTTCGGCTGACCATGACCGGCCGGCTTTCGGTGGACGAGTGCCTACGCGATCACGCCCCGAATGACCTCGCCGCCATGAGCGACCGGGAACGGGCGGCCGGTGGGGTCGGGCAGCATCAGGTGCGGGTCGATGCCCAGCAGGTGGTAGATCGTGGCCACGAGATCGGCCGGCGAAACGGGATTGTCCTTGGGGTAAGCGGCGATCCGATCCGAAGCACCGTAGATCGCCCTTGTTTGACCCCGCCGCCGGTCAGCAAGCTGAAGCCGCATTGCGGCCAGTGGCCGCGGCCTGTCCCGTCCACGCGCGGCGTTCGGCCCATCTCACCCATCACCACGACCAGCGTGGAATCGAGCAGCCCGCGTTCTTCCAAGTCTTGCACCAGGGCTGGGTAGGCCCGATCGAGAATCGGCAGGTTGTGGACTTTGAGCATGCCGAAATTGTTTTCGTGCATGTCATAGGAGTGTCCGTTATTGCCGAAGATTTCCGCGTGTACGCTGATGAAGGGGACGCCCGCTTCGACCAGCCGGCGGGCGACGAGCAAGCTGGAGCCTGATACAGTGCGGCCATACAGATCGCGGATGCGTTGCGGCTCGCGCGACAGGTCGAAGGCACTTCGCGTCCGGCTGGATGAGATCAGCGAGAAGGCACGCTCCTGGAAACCGGCGAAGCGGTTGATCGCCCGCGAAGATTCCGCCGCCTTGAAATGCCGATCAACCTACTCGACCAGGGAGCGCCGCTCGTCCAGCCGCAGGGCGTTCACTTCCGGCAGGGCTTGAAGCCCGGGCAATTGCGGATCGCCGATCGGCGGCACGGGATCGTAATTGGCCCGGCGCGGTTGCCGCTCGAACGTCGGAGCGCAGGTTGTAAACAACGGATCGTACTGGCTGCCGAGCCAACCGCCGTATGGGCCTGGCCGGCGAATGCTTTCGCCCCAGCCAGGGTAACACGGCATGCACACCGCGCCGGGCAAATCGCGCGGGCCCATCTTCAGATACTGGCACACCGCCCCGATGTCCGGCGGATCGCTTCGCCTGGCGAAGATCTGACCGTTCTCGCCGCCTGTATATCCCGTCATCATCGCCAGCGGATTGTGGGCGTTGTAATTGTGCGTGACGGTGCGGATCACGGTGGAGCGGCGCATCCAGCGCGCCGTGCGCGGCAGATGCTCGCAAACGTCCAGCCCCGGCAACGATGAGCGGATGGGCCGGAACTCGCCGCGAATCTCCGGCGGGGCGTCCGGCTTCATGTCGAACATGTCCATGTGGCTCGGTCCGCCAAGCAGGTTAAAGAGGATAACCGACTTGGCGGTCCCGCGGCGCGTCGGACTTGGTGCGGTGCCCGCCTGGAGCAGACGCGGTAACGTCATGCCGGCGAAAAGCGACAGGCCGCCGACGCGGAGCAGTTCACGCCGCGAGACGCCATCGCATAGCCGCGTGCCGTTGCCAAGAATGCTGAACATGGCGGCAACCTCCAATGGATGGAGTTGGTGGAAAAGAGAACGGGACTGTACCGCTCAAACCATCATCTGCCCGGATAAAGGATTAGAACAACGATAGGAGTTGTCAGCAAGAAGAAATCAGAGATCCCGACCCAATCCTGTTGGGCTCTTCGCTTAAATGAACACCATTTGATCAAACGCTTCCTGGGTGGCTAGGTTGAGGTCGACGCTGGCTGATGCTCCTTGACTTTGACGCCTCGCCGGGTCGCCCGTCGCTGGGCCGTATTGCCAGATTTGCACCGTATTGGGGACGAATGGGGGCGGACGGGGCACGTAGGTTTGGGGCACGGCAACGCCCCTGGCTGCGTGCGGTTGTTGACCCCACAAGAACGGCTTAAAGGAACTGCTGAGCGAAATCAGGCCATCGCGATAGGCATCGCCGATGAAAGCAGCGCGGCCCTGTCCTTTCAACTCCGCATCTTGGAAGGAATCGGATACGTTGCCATAGATGCCGCCGAACTCTGGGCCCATTCCATTCCACCACCCCACAAGGAAATTCTTGCTGACCCGGCCAACCCGTGGGAATTCCTGATCGGGCTCGATATTCATGTAGACCACCACGTTTTCAAGGTCGCCGAGGCCTGCCGCCGCGAGGACGGTTTTCGCGGCGACTCTGGCATTCAAGGCCGCCTGCAGTCCCTTTCCAAATTCTTTCGGCACATTGACGGTGAAACCCACGACCTTCTTTTCTGCATTCAAGACTCGATCGTGGAAAAAGCCAGGTCCCAAGGGATTGTGAATCAGCAGCAGTCGCGTATTCGGACTGGTCGCGCGCAGGAACGCAATCTCGCTTGCTTGAAGCACCGAAGATCTTGTTGGCGTAATGTACCGCCCCCAGAACTCAGGAACTCGTCCGAACTTCGATAAAACAGCAGCAAACAGTGCCGGAGTGATGGGATTAAAAGAGTCAACTCCCCAGTGGAGACCGGGGGGAAGAGGATTAGGTAGTGGAATGCCCGCTTTCCCGAGCAGATCTTCAATGATCGAACTCGGATTGGAGGAATCGCCCACGATCCCGAGTCGGCGACCGCCGCCGCCAGCGCCAGCCGCGCCTTTTTCTCTCGCGAACATTTCGCTATCGAGCGCCGCCATCGTCTTCTTGCCGACGATGTTGTCGATCTTGCCTTCGGTATTGAGGATATTCCGTTTTTGCTTGAAGGCGGCGACCGCGGTCGCGGTGGCTGGGCCATAGCTGGAGTCTTGCGTGATTGTGGCGCGATCCAATTGGATCAGAGCAAGCTGAATCTTGCCGACGTGCGGCCCACTGGCACCCGGAACGATGTGGGCGGGGTCGGAGACGGCAGCGGCTTCGAGCTTCGCGTCGCCACCGAACAGTCGCGATTGAAGCGCCATGGCATTCTCTTTTCCGTTGAATCCGTCTCCCAGCCGTTCCCACCACTATACGACATTTCACTGCCTCTAACCGGAAAGCTCGCAACGGTCGGTGTTCGAAGCTCGTTGACGTGGTTATGAAGATCGTAGAATACCGTGGCTTTACTCGTTCTTGCGGAGACCCTCGATGACCGCCAAAGAGATCGTTGAGCAACTCAAGCCACTCGGCAGCGAGAGCATCAAGAAGATTCTTTTGAAGCATGGCATCAACGAGCCGCTTCTTGGTGTGAAGATCGAAGAACTCAAGAAGTTCCAGAAGCGGATCAAGAAGGACTATCAGCTAGCGCTTGACCTGTACGACACCGGCATTTACGACGCCATGTATTTGGCCGGCCTGATTGCCGACGATCTCAAGATGACCAAGAAGAACCTGCAACATTGGCTCGACACGGCCACGAGTAATGCCCTGTGCGGGTTCACCGTTGCGTGGGTCGCGGCGGAAAGCCTGCACGGGTGGGACCTGGCGCGGGAGTGGATCGAGTCGAAGAAGGAGAACGCGGCCGTCACCGGCTGGGCGACGCTGAGCAGTCTGGTGGCGATCAAGGACGATGCCGATCTCGATCTGGCGCAATTGAAACGGCTACTCGATCGCGTGCAAAAGACGATTGCCAAACAGCCGGACCGCGTTCGTTCTGTTATGAATGGTTTTGTGATCGCGCTCGGCACCTACGTGCAGCCGCTGTCGGATCTCGCTTTGCAAACCGCCCGGAAGATCGGCGAGGTATCGGTCGACGTCGGCGACACGTCGTGCAAGGTTCCCTTCGCGCCTGATTACATCGAGAAGGCAATCAAGAAGGGCGTCGTCGGCAAGAAACGCAAGACGGCGAAGTGCTGAGTCGGCTTGGGGGCAAGAGCCTGATTCTAGCGGGAGCTACCTCGAAGTGGTCTATTTGTGGCAGCCCATGCTTGCGGAACCTCAATGCTTACTCCTCACCCAATATTTGACCTCAGCGCTAATTACCTCGGCTTCCACCCATGTCGGTAGCTGGAGGTCTCATATCGGCCAAGCGAATCGTGACCGTGTTCTTACATGCAGCCAAGGCAGGTCGCTTAGTTGAAGTCGAGTTCGGACGAGATCGCCGGCACGATGATCCGATTATTATCGGCATCTTCCATCAATTTTTGCTATGAGGTCCGCAACGGCTACCGAAGCCCCACCGTTTCTTCCCTACTTCAACCGATTTCCGACGCCATCCGAGCCGCTTGCGACATGTCGGCCTGGCGTCAAGAATGCCCTGAAACGAGATTCCCGGTGAACCGCTCACTGGTTCTCGATCCGCTCGGTGTCGAAAATCGATATCGAGCGAACAATACTACAAAACACCTGGTAAACGCAGACCCCGCTTTAGGCGCAAACGGCACACCCAATCGAAAAAAGAACGAACGGAGATAATGCCCGATTTGCAATCGAGGAAATGACGTTCTAAGGTATGGTGCGAAAACGGGTTCCTCGTCACTCGAGCGGAAGATTTAACATCATCACTCGATCGCTGTCAGCTCCGAAGAAATGTTGAAATTCTTGGGAGGAATCGATTATTCCGCGCGGTTTTGACCGTCAGTTCGGCCCCTAAACTTGCCACCGGACCGTTTGGGACTTCGACCTGTTCAAGAAAACTGACAGCACGGAGTAAGCCCTATGAACGACAAGCCGAACCCGGTTTCGAGCCATACGATCCACGACCCATTGCCGGCCTCCGCGGATCCCGAGGCGACGAAGCGAAATTATTTCAGTCCACCAATTTCCCCCGCTGCAGGCCCTTTTGCGGCTCCTTACTCCGCTACGGCGTCTTCCTCCGATACTCCCACCCCATCAAGTGATTTTGCGGCCGTTCCCAGCGAGTCCGCGACCACCTTGATCCACTCCCAGAGTCCTACTCCACTGGTTCGGAATGGGACGGCCTCATCGACTTCAGGCACCTTAATCGGCTTGCCGCAACCAGTTACGGCTGTTCCAGCTCGTGCGGGGACGGCGCTTGGAGTTTACGAGACGCTGGTCGGCTCCGCGGATCCTAATCTCACGCTACTGAAGACCGAACCACAAAGCGTTAAGCAAGGTCCGCGCACGATTTTAGGCTACGAGCTTCTGGACAAAATCGGCCAGGGCGGCATGGGGGTGGTCTACAAGGCTCGGCAGATTCAGCTGAATCGAATCGTCGCCCTCAAGATGATTCTGTCGGGTTCCCACTCCAGCTCCGACGAAGACGGGCGTTTTATTCAAGAAGCGGAGCTGATCGCCAAGCTGAAGCACCCGAACGTGGTGCAGGTATATGAGTTCGGGGTCAATCCATTCGATGGCAAACCGTTCTTCTCGCTCGAGTTCATCGAAGGCGGTTCTCTGTCGCGACGATTAAATGCGGAACCGCAGCCGGCCAAACAGGCCGCGCACATGGTCGAAACACTGGCCCGCGCCATGCAGGCGGCGCACGACCAAGGCATCATCCACCGTGATCTGAAGCCGGACAACGTCTTGCTCGCGCCATGCCGCTCGGCAGGCGATGGGGTGGGAGTCGGCGACATGGGGATTCCCAAGATCACCGACTTCGGGCTGGCCAAACAACTCGATAGCGATGCAGGCCAGACGCACTCCGGCTCGGTCATGGGCACCCCCAGCTACATGGCGCCCGAACAAGCGGAGGGCAGAATCAAAGAGGTCGGCCCGGCCGCCGACCAGTACGCCCTCGGGACAATTCTTTACGAGATGCTGACGGGCCGACCGCCGTTCAAGGGCACGACGGTCTGGGACACCGTGAAAATGGTGATCGAAGTAGAGCCGCTGCCCGCCAGGCAATTGAACGCCGGGGTGCCGCGCGATCTGGAGACCATTTGTCTGAAGTGCTTGCAGAAGTCGCCTGCCAAGCGATATGCATCGTGCTCAGAGTTGGCCGACGATCTGCGACGTTGGCAGAACGGCGAGCCTGTTCACGCCCGGCGGATCAACACCATCGAGCGCGTCATCAAGTGGGCGCGCCGCAAGCCGTACCAGGCACTCTTCGCCAGCGCGGTTACTCTCATATTGATTTCCGTCGTCGGTCTGACTTTCTATTTGCAAGCTGAAAAGACAGCCAAATACAAAGAGATGTTCGAGCGGTCGGAAAACGCCGGCAAGGTTGAAAAGGAAGTCAAACTGGATGAGAGCGAGGCACGCGCCGCCGAAGAGTCGAATGACTGGCCAAAGGCGAAGAACCTGCTCGAAAAGTCCTTGGCAGTTCTGGCCGCCAACCCCGACCTGCAAGCGGACCAGATGCGCGCCGACTTGACGCGGCGGCTCCAGGAAGCGGACAGAGGCGTTGCGGCGCTCGAACGTGTTCAGCGATTTCGACCTCACTACGACAAAGCCATTTTTCACGAAACGCCCGCGACCGGATTGGACATTGCCGGCAACCGAGCGCAAGCGCTTTCTGCAGCCATCGCCGCACTTGCGATCCACCATCTGGATGAAGACAGCGACAACGAAACAGATTTGTTGGAGCAAGATCGAGCCTATCTCGCCGCGAAAGAATTCAATCGACTCGTTCAGCGTGCCTACGAACTTCTGTTGATCTGGGCTGACGCCGAGGCTGCCCCGTTACCGAATCAAGATGACCAGGAACGCCGAGCTCACGCAGCAAGCGGATTGCAATTGCTGGCACGGGCCGCTCGTCTGGGTAACAAATACCAATTCGATACGCAGATCTATCACATTCGTAAGGCTCGTTACACCGCTCTCGCCGCGGGTGAGAAGGTTGCCGACGGTTTGCCGAAAGATGCGCCCGCAAAACCAAATGGTGCCCTCGATTGGTTCCTCAAGGGCCTGGAAAGCTATCGTCGAGCCGAACAGTCCAAGAATCCGCAAACCATTCAAGAGGGCTTTGCAGCGGCACGGGCCGAGTGTTCCGAAGCCCTGGAATTGCAAGAAGACCATTTCTGGGCACGGTACGTGCGTGCCATGTGCCAGTTGAAGCTACGAAACTGGTCGGACGCCAAATCGGACCTGACCGTTTGCCTCGATCGCCGTCCCGAATTCCCGTGGCCGCGACTTCTGCGTGGTTTTGTATCGAGCGAACTTGGCTACAGCTACAAGGCGAAACAGGAGCTTGACGCCGCCGAAGCGGATTTCAACAAGGCGCTATCTCAGAGTGAGGACCCGATCGTACGGTATGCGGGGCTGAATAACCGGGGCGTCCTGTTCGTCCGGCAGCAGCGCTGGGATCTGGCGATCGCCGATCTGCGTGAGGCCGTGCGGCTCAAGCCGGAGCAACCGGCCGGCTACATCAATCTGGCCAAGGCGTACGATGGCGCCAAACAATTCGACGAGGCCATTGCCACGCTCGATCACGCCGTAAAACTTGCGCCAACGGTTGCGGCGCTCTACGACGTTCGCAGCGCCGTCCACCTTGAGCGAAACGAACGACAAGCCGCTTGCGCCGATGTAAGGCGGGCGATCGCCAATTGGCATAAGGGGGGCACGGATCGACCGGTTGAAAAACTGCACGAAGTGTTGGCGAAACTCCTGATCGAAGACAAGCAATACGACGAAGCCCTTAAATCGCTTGCCGCCGCCCTGGAATTCGATCCCAAGAACGAAATCGCGTACCGACTTCAGGCAGAGGCATTGCTGGCCTTAAACCGCCGTCAAGAAGCGGCCAAGGCGCTGGATAACTACTTGGCACTGGCGGCCAAACCATCGGCCGCGCTGTGCAAGGCACGCGGATTGATTCACACGCAATACCGCGAATATGCGGGTGCCGTGGCCATGTACACACGGGCCCTCGTCAGTGTTCCCAATGATTCGGAAACACTCAGGTTGCGCGGCTGGGTCTATTTGCTGCTCGATGCGGCTAAACCGGCACTCGACGATTTCGAGCGGGCCTTGAAGAGCGAGCCGAACAATGCCGACGCACTCGCCGGCCGGGGCAATGCCCGTATTCGCGTGCGGATGGTCAAGGAAGGAATGGCCGATGCCGAGGCCGCTTTGAAGCACGGACCGAAGACCGATCGGCTGCTCTACAACGTTGCAGCCATCTATGCGATCGCCGTCGGCCAGATGGAGGCGGAAGTCCGCACCGGCAAGGATCGCCAGGCGATGAGTCGTTTGGCGGCTTGTGAAGAGAAAGCGTTCTCTTGTTTGGGACTGGCACTCGACGCTCGCACGCCGCAATCACGAACCGCGTTTTGGAGCGAAGTGGTTCAGAAGGATCCGGTTTGGGAACCGATCCGGCGAAGTTCGAAGTACGATCAGTTGGCCATAAAGTACCGCGGAAAATAACGCTCTTCCGATGGAGTTCGGTCCGACACTCGGAGCCTTTGATGCGTCTCTCGCTGTATTCCTGGTGGAAGAAACTCTTTCCTCGCCGACATAACCGTCGCGTGGTGCCGATTCAGCGGCGAGTGCGGTTGAGCGTTGAATGTCTGGAAGAGCGTGCCCTGCCTTCCACAGTCGACTTCACGGGTGGGACACTAAGCTATCTCGCCTCGTCAAGCATCGTCAATCAAATCGCGATTTCTCAAACTGCCGGCCTGATCCAAATTACCGATACGGCGGAAACCATCTTTCTGTCAAATGCCGCCAAGTTGGCCGGTTTCACGGGGGACGGCACGAATACGGTTTACTGCTCCGCCGTCGGCATTTCATCGCTTGATCTCAATACGATCGACCAGGTAGACACGGTTACCGTTCAGCCGCAAGGGCTGACGGCCGCTGTGCACGTCAGCAATCCTGGCTCGCGTATCAACCTAATCGTGAACGACAGCGCGGACACAGTGGGCCGCACCGTGACGATCACCGCCAATTCCATCACGGGTCTCGGTGCCGACATCACTTACACGGCCAGTGAACTCAACTCGCTGACGATCAATTGCGGGAGCGGCGGCAACACGATCGTTGTCGAAGGAACGCCCGCCTGTGCGACGACGCTCAACTGCGGAACTGGAATCAACGATGTCGCCGTTCAAGCAACGACCGGGACACTCTCGGTGATAGGGCAAGGCTCGGACGACAAGGTAACCATCGACGGAACGGACGGCACACTTGGGAATCTCCGCGGCACTGTGTCGGTCGGCAATAACGGCGGTTTCACCAGCTTGTACGTGGGTAGCCCCAACGACGTCATCATCGGCTTCTTTAAGCTCTACACGGGACGATTGAGTGGAATGGGTCCGACGGATATTCTCTTCAATCCGGCGCAACTCAAAACACTTGTTATCGACAGCGGGCAAAATCCCTCTGGCTTTACGATTTACGATACTCTGAACAATCCCTCGTTCCCGGCCGCCACGGTCATCAAATCCGGATCCGGCGCTACGATCAACGGCACAAGCGGGCCGCTGATATTCGAACAGCGTAGCTCCTTCTTTTACGTGAAGCTCGGCTCCGGCACGTTGAGCGGTATCCAGGGCGAGATCACGCTCGGCGGGTCCTATCTGATCATTAACGACAGCGCGGAGACGATCAGCCGATCAGTGCTCATTACCGATACATCTCTGACCGGCCTGGGCGGTGCTCCGATCTATTTTAGCTCGCCTCTTTCCGAGCTGACCATCAATGGCGGCGGCGGAGGCAACACTTTCTTGGTTCAAGGAACAACCCCGGGAGCGACGACGTATCTGAATACGGGCTCGGGCGATGATCATGTCAATGTGCTGGCCACTAACGGACCATTGACCATCGATGGCCAGTCAGGGACCGACGTCGTTACGATCGGCGACCAAGCACCGAGCGTTGGAGGCACCACGTCCCAGATCAAGGGGACAGTGCTCGTTAAAAATTCCGCCGGCCTCACCAACTTGATCGTCGACAACACGGGCGATCCCAGCAACCCGATGCCAACTGTTGCCAACAGTTCAATCACCGGGCTGAGCCCCGCGCCTATCAACTATATTGCCGGCGATCTGCAATCACTTAAGATTAACGGTTTGGCCAATCTGAGTACGGTTCTGCCGAACACGCGGGCGAGCGGCACTCTCGCCGCGACCAGCGCACAAGCGACCTACCAGTTCAAAGCGTCCACCACGGGAAACCTCGGGGCGATCGTCACTACCGGAAACGCCGGCCTGTCGCTTCAATTGGCCCTCTACGATGCGAACCATCGACTATTGGTTGATGCCAACAGCGGGGCGGCACCCGGGCAGTATCCAACACTTCTGCAGAATCTTCAGGCTGGCACTTATTACTTGGTTGTCTCATCGTTGTCGGGCAGCGGCGGCTTCGATCTTGATGTGTCGTTTTCGCCGGCGAATTCCCCGCTTGACCCCGTGCACGCCAACAGGAACGGAGGATACGCCCTCGCGACTGGAGACTTGGATGGCGATGGCCAGGCCGACCTTATCTTCGGCCTCGGCAACGGGGTGTCCGTGATGCTTGGGAACGGCGACGGAACGTTCCAGCCTCCGCAAGAGTTTCTTTCAGGGTTCTATACGAGTGCGCTAACCGTAGCCGATTTCAACGGAGATGGCAAGCTCGATGTCGCCGCCGTGGTTGGGTATCAGAACTCCGTGATCGTTGTGCTTGGCAACGGCGATGGTTCGTTCCAGGCTCCACAAACGCTCCAGCCGGGCACATCACCGATCAATGTCACCGTGGGCGACTTGAATCGCGATGGCAATCTCGACCTCGTTGTTGCCACCTACAACAACAATCTCAGTATTTTTGCTGGCAATGGCGATGGTACGTTCCAGGCCATGCAATCCGTGTCCACGGGGTCGATCAGCCCGTACTCGATGGCCGTGAGCGATCTCAATGGGGACGGCAATTCCGACATCGTGGTCTTGCCCTATGCTGATAGTCCAACGGTAACAAGCTATCTGGGAATTCTGCTGGGGAATGGGGATGGCACGTTCCAGACGATGCAAACCCAGGCCGCCGGCTTTTCAACGAGTGCGGTGTCACTTGCCGATGTGAATAACGACGGCCATTTGGATGCCCTCGTCACCGAACGGCACGGCAGCCCAGCTTCGGGCTTTGTCAATGTGCTGCTTGGCAATGGGGATGGGACGTTCCAACCTTTCACTTCTTTCGCGGTCGGCGGCAGCCCCAATTCCGTCAATGCCGCTGATATGAATCGGGACGGCAAGCTTGATCTGGTCGTTCTGAATCGAGACGAGAAATCCGTTGGCATGCTGTTGGGGAATGGCGATGGTTCTTTCCGCCCGCAAACCACCTACTACCTCACCCAGTCATCAAACTCTCTGGCCATCGCGGACGTGAACGGCGACGGCAATCCGGACGTCTTAGCACCCGTCAACTTCTATATGGGATTGTTCGGAAACATCGATCCAGAATATAACTCGATCAATGTCCTCCTCGGCATCGGCGACGGCACTTTGTTGGGGCTGCCAACGTTTCCCCAGGTGGCCGGGGCGGACATCATCACGGTCGCCGATCTCAACGGCGACGGCAATCAAGATATCATCGCTGTCGACTACCTGGCGAGCACGTTCACGCTTCTCTTCAACAATGGGGCGGGGCTTTTTCGAACGGGCGACGTATTTCATGCGGGCTCTTTTCCCGCTCAAGTGATCGTCACGGATGTTAATCACGATGGTAGGGTCGATTTGATTGTCCTTAACGAAGGCGATCAATCGGTGGGGGTTATGCTCGGCAAAGGAGACGGCACGTTCCGCCCCGAAAAGACTGTCGCTTCGCTTAGCAATGTCCCGCGCACTCCCACCCAAGCTCGTGACGTCCGCGATTATCGAGTGAAGCTGGCGGCGGGCGATGTGGACGGCGACGGGTATGCCGATATTGTCGTCGTCAACGATTTCGATGCCACGCTTGGCTTCCTCCGAGGCAATGGCGACGGTACCTATGCCCCGATCGTTTCCATGCCATTCGCCAACCCATATCCGGGCTGGCTGAGCGGAGCGTCACTCGCCGATGTCGACGGCAGCGGAAACTTGTCGATAGTTCTAAATGGAAGTTTCGCCCTGATCGGGAATGGCGACGGCACTTTCCATGCGGCCCAAACTTATTCGGGGATCCCACCAGCGACAACAGACACGGCTTTTGTCGACATCAACGGCGATGGGCTCCTTGATGTCTTCTACCCAGATGGAGGCGGCAACGTCGCGATCAACTACGGCGGTTCCTACGATCCGCCGTCCCTGATCTTCATTGGCTTCAATGCGAAATCGCTCGCCATCGCGGATATCAGCGGTGATGGCAAGCTCGACCTGATTGTTGGGAAAATTGGGGACAACACGCTCACCATTCTGCTGGGAAATGGCAACGGCACCTTCACGCCGTTTTCACCTACCGCCGGGCTTGAGCTTCCGAATACTCCCGTACTCGGGAATCTAACCGGCCATACCGACGGCACGCTCGACAGCATCATCGTTGATAGTTCGGGCAACATTCTTTTCCGCAAGGGACTGCCCGGCAACCAGAATCAGTTTGAGCCGCCGGTCATCCTCAATCCCGGACGTCCGGCCCGAGACGCCGTGATCGTCCAGACTGCTTCCGGCTATGCGGTTGCCGCCGCCGATTCGCGTTTCGATCCTGCCTTGTCGAGCCCAGGCAACTTCGTTTACGCCATTTCGCTGTACACGATCGAGTCCAACGGTTCGGTGATTCGTTCTACCGCGTTTACGACAACCAACACACCGGCCCGGATCAGTGCCGGCGACCTGAACGGGGATGGCCTCGGCGATCTGGTCGTTGCCAATTCGTTCAACAACAACATACAGATTGCGTTTCAACGGCCTGATGGCACATTTGGCGGAATCATCACTGCGCCCACCGGCGGCACGCCGACTGAAATTGTCCTGACTGATCTCAATGGCGATCATCTACCCGATATCGTCCTCATCGACCAGTCGAGTGGCGACATCACCGTCTTGCTCAACGACCCCCAACATACATTCCAGCAGAACGCTCGATTCCGCGCCGGGCCGGGAGCCTTCGGGGTCGATCCTGCGACGGGGCTCGTTGGTTCGCTCATTAAGCCGGTCGGCCTCGCCGCCGGCGATCTGACCGGCGACGGACTCATTGACTTAGCCATCGTCAATCGCGCCACGCACAGCTTCAGCATTTTGCAAGGCGATCACTTCGGCGGCTTCGGCAACCCATCTACAACGACCACCATTTCCACCAGTTTCGGCGATAACGTCAATCTGAAGCCAGGCTCAGTGGTTTTGGGCGACTTCAATCGCGACGGCAAGCAAGACGTGGCCATTCTGATGGAGGACACCAGCCAGCTTTGGGTGTACCTCAATAACGGCAATGGCACGTTCGCTTCGCCCATCATCAATGCAGCGGGGACCTTCGGATCGCCGACCGGAATTACCTATGTTCAAGCTGGCAGCGCCGCCGACCGCATCCTCGTCGGCAACGCCTACGGCGATATCCTTACCCTCTACGGCGACGGCGCGGGCCACTTCGCCGTCAATCGCGGCAATCTGAATAGCATTCCATTCGCCGTGGGTCAGACCGCGGATGGCCGAACCTTTGCCGTGGTCGCGGACCAGGCACAGGACAAACTCCTGCTCTTCTATCGAATTCCGGGCACCAACAGGTTTGACCCCACTCCCGCTCCGATCGACAGCCACACCTTGCCCGTCTTGGCACCCGGTGCCGTCCAGTTAGCGCAACTCGTGAACGGCCAAAGACCGTATTTGATTGTGGCCAACCAGTTGGGCAATAACGTTCAGGTTTATCTCGGCCTGCCCGATGGTTCATTCGGAATGCCGACCAGCTACGCGGTGGGTTTCGGACCAATCGGAGTGGCCGTTCAGGACTTCAATAACGACGGAGTGTTCGATCTGGCGGTCGTCAATCACGATTCAAACGACGTCTCCATTCTCTTGGGTGAGATCGACCCCGCGACGGGACTTTGGACGGCAACCGCCGGTCCTCGAATCAGTTCCGGCGGCGCTGGCCCCGTGGCGGTCGTTGCCGGCGACTTTACCAACAACGGCGTCCCCGACTTGCGCGTGACCAACAGCAATGGCCAGATCGCCACAATTGCCGGCATCGGCTCCGCAGGCACGGGGACCGGCTTCTTTAACGACACCGCTCCCAGTATTTCCAGCCTGGGCACTGGCATTCGACAAGCTGCGTTCGATCCGGCAACCGGTCAGCAACTGGTAGTCACCACCACCGGCGGGATCATTGCCGTCAATGGCCCTCAGTTCACGCCGATCCGACCGGACGGATCGGGAGTCACGGCACTTGCGTTCGCTGGAAACACGCTGGCGGCCGCGACCAGCAATGGATCGGTCCAAGTGTTCAATCGCGATGCTACCGGCGACTTTGTGTTCGTTGTCGAAACTCCGTTCGACGACGCGCCCATCAGCGCCATGCAACTCGTGGAAGGCGCCAATGGATTGGAAATCTACGTCACTCGCGCCGATTCGGACGTGCCGGAGATCCTCACCGTCGCCGATTTCATTACCGTCACGACGGAATTGCCTCAGGCAAGCGTCATCGCCCAGAGCCAAGGTTTGGCCGAAAACGATCTCCTGCTAGTGGCGGTCCTTCTGGCCGGGCCAAGCGGCTCCTCTTCTCCAATAGTCAACCCCGCGATCGGCGGCGATTTCGCCTTTGCTTCTTTCGATCCCAGCGTTCTGACAAAGGCAGTGTCCGAGGAGGTTAGCGAAGCGCTAGGAGACGACAGCGAAGAAATGAACGAAGAGATGGAAGCAAGACCCGAAGCGGAAGATGAACTGAACGAGCAGGGCGCGTGGGAACAATTCCGCACCGGCATCGAAGAAGCACTTCAGCGCCTGAACTTGCTTGGTGAGGATGAGGATCTGCCCCCACAAGCTCTGGAGTTTTGGCGGCAAATCTTCGAAATGACCCAGCAACTACGGCCAAGCCAGGAAGTGCCCGCGACTGACATGAGTCTTGGTTCGCCCCAACCGTCAGATACGAAAGAAGTGTTGTCCTCGCCGACAACCGATGGAAACCAGGTTGTAAGCGACGAGCCCGCGGCTGAAGTAAAGCCCGAAACGGCTCAAGAATCCCATCAAAAACAGGTATCGACGGGCCGCGGATCCCTGATTGCGGGATTGATCTTGCTACCGACTCTACAGGCGATGTTGTGCCGCAAGGACCGTGAGTCACACTCCCGCCCACGATCGACCAACCGTAAAATGAACGCGCAACATTCGGATACCAAATAGATTGCATGAGCCCGCTGATTGGGCGCCCTTCAAACCGGGATTGCGGCGGCAATGTTTTTTTTCAACCAGGATGTGTGTACTGCGCGCCTAAAACTGGACCACCGATCCGCGTTACTTATGGCAAGCTCGGCTCAGCCCGAGTCGCTGGTTGGGAGCGGTTGGATTTATCGCATTGATGCCAAACCGATGATAGAGGGCAGCATCCTGCCGCACCATTGGATTGCGGCGAGCAGTAGACGGAGCTACACGGCACGCCGAGCAGCCGGCAGAGGAAGCGGATCGGGTAGACGTCCGCAAGTTTCATGACGACCTCCCGTTTCTGCTGGCCGGATCATACAGCAGCCGCGACGTTATTTTTAGAATTTCGAGTTCGTAGGCCTGACGGCCGACGAACTGCTCGAGTTCAGCGATGCGGACTTGGGATTGGATCCATCGGCCTCGAAGACCGTGTACAACCGATCGAGGACAGCGGTCTTCTAATGGGCAAGAAGTTGGGGATTGATTTTGTGGTTGGGGCAGAGCTCCGCTTGGCTGACTAGCAGTTCGAGAACAAGCCGAGCCTTGAAGTCGGCGGGAAACGACCGACGAGTGCGTGGCATGAAAAAGTCTCCCGGCATGGTCCAGTAGGAGTTCGTTTACTGGTCCAGCGCCTGGGCGGACTTCACCCTCGTTACGGTAGCGCCATGATCGCCTTGAACGTCAATGGCCTGTTGGGCGACGCCGCGATTCGATACAATTCTTACAAGCGTCCATTAAGATGCGTGACCATACAAGAGAGAGCACCATGAATCGTCTGATCCCCGTCGGCAGCGTCTTGGTATTGAGTTTGTTCGTGCCATTCCTGGCCGCGCAAGAAAAGGCAGCGGTCAACCCCGCCGCCCAGAAGCTCGACCGCGATGTTCCGCGGCACAAGGAATTCCTCAAACGCATCGAGCAAAGCAAGGGCGTGGGCGACGTTATTTTCCTGGGCGATTCCATCACGAATGGCTGGGAAGGCCAAAAAGCGTGGCAGGAATACTTCGGTGCCTTCAAACCGGTAAACCTCGGAATTGGCGGCGACCAGACTGGCCACGTTCTTTGGCGTATCACGGAAGGCAAGGAACTGGAAAACCTCAAGCCGAAGGCAGCGGTGATCATGATCGGCACCAACAACAGTCACACCCCCCAGCAGATCGCTGGCGGCATTACCGCCATCGTTGAGGAACTAAAGCAGCAGAAACCAGGCATCAAAATTCTTGTCCTGGGCGTTTTCCCGCGCGGCGGCTCGGGCGATGCCGACCGGAGCCTGGAACAGATCACCGAATTCGTCAAGCCCATCAACGAAGAGCTGAAGAAGGAAAAGCCCGATCTCAAGGCCCTTAACGCCGCGGTCCGGAAACTGGGACAAATGCCAGGAACGATCCCGGCGGAGAAACTGTCCAAGAAGATTGGCGAGATCAATGCTATCATCGCTAAACTAGATGATGGTAAGACCGTCTTTTTCAAGGACATTGGCAAGGATTTTCTGGACCAGAACGGCGGGTTGCCGGGCGAGATCATGTATGACTATCTTCACTTGACTCCCAAGGGCTACGACATCTGGGGCAAGGCAATCAAGGCCGATATTGAGAAACTCCTCAAGTAGACCAAGTTCCCCGGGGCACAGAGTCTTTGGGACTCTGTGCCTCTGTTATCCCACCACCCAACCGCAACGTCCCAAGTTCGCCGATGCCGTACTATCCTGACCTGTTTAGGACGGGGCTCAAGCGCATAAGCGTCTCATTTCGCCAACCAGACGGTCTGGGTTTCGTCTTGCCCTACGGAAATGTTACTCCTTCAGCCCAAGTGCAAACTGGCACTTCGACGATCGTGCAATTTCGCCATTCACGAGCAGTGTTCTTCGAGTTGTGAATGGCGCGCGGTCTTGCATGATCTGTTCGAGGTTGTTCGTCCACAGTACGGAAAGAAGCCAGATTTACTGCTTCGTCGAGTCAGGAACCAACGTGAATCTTCACGTTGTGGTGATTGATCGGAAGGCCGGCCGTTGTAGCGGTCGGTCAGGATTTACATCAGGAGGGTACCCATGATTTCGATCGTTCTGTTTTTCAGTTCCATCTTCGCGGCCGAAACGCCGACGCCGTACAACCGGGCCCAGCAACTCGCGATTGCTGATAACCTGCCGATGGTCACATTCGTTGGATGCGAACGGCAGGCTGTTAGCGGCGCATGGTGCTGCCGAGCCGACGGCCTTGAAGGCTACTCTTCGCCGTGCATCGTCGTGGCGATTCCAAGCGACGGTAAGTTACTCTGGTCCCGAACGTTGCCTGCCACGGCGACGGCGGCTGAGATCGTCTCCGCGTTTCCCCGCGTGGCCCAGGCATCGACGCCTGACGCGTTGGACGAGGTGAACGCCAAGCGGTCGCGACTGGGGCTGCGACCGCTCATTCGCGATGAGGGATTGACGGCTGGAGCGGCGGCCGCCGCTCAGTACCGTGCGGCCAACCGGATCGCCGGCCATACTTCGAATGACTTCGCGTACTTGCCCAGTGGTGCGTCAGCGACGTCGGCTGGGTGTGCGGCTCTCGAACCTTCCTGGGGCTGGCAATCGTGCTGCTGGGATGGTGCACAATGGACTGTCGCGGGAGCCGCATGGGCGATGGGCGCCGACGGACGGCGGTACATGCATATTTTTGTTCGTTAAGCGATTTCCTTCACTTGCCAAGGCTTCCGATCACCAAGGAAGGGAGCTACAACATTGGCGTCATGTACGACCCACATTGCAATTTGATCTGGGCCGTGAATACGGACAGCCCGGTGTTCGTTATGACGTTTGATGTCAAAATCGCGAGGCTGGCGACAGCGAGGTGATATTGGCAGACGAAGAGGCGTGCCCTCGGTTCGAGATGTAAGGGCACACCAATTTCGCGTGAGTCGGTCACATCGACCTCATCAGACGGTGTCAGCAAACTACCTGTCGCTGAATGGGCAGGTACGACACGTTTAGCTTTTTAGGAACCATTGCTCGGACAGCAACGACTTGTTCGTGGGATTGTGCTTGACGAGCAAGGTTTCATCGGGTCGAATGCTTGGAGGTGTCAGCGCCCATCCCACCCTCCCCCGATCATGGGTCTGCCAGCCAGGGCAGCCGCTCACGTTTCCGAGGAACTTGCCGTGCACTCCCTTCCTTTCCGCGACGAGGTCTCTCGACGGCATTTTCTGCGAGGCACAGCTTTTGGACTCGGCGGCCTAATGCTCGGCGATCTGCACCGCCTTCGCGCGGAAGAGACGACGCCGCGCCCCAAGTCGGTCATCATGGTTCTACTTATTGGCGGCCCCAGCCATATCGACATGTACGAC
>JAIOQJ010000521.1 GCA_021413475.1 Planctomycetota bacterium
ATGAACGGCAGGTTGATGTCAGTGTTCGCCGCCTGGGACAGGTCCTTCTTGGCCCGTTCGGCCGCTTCCTTCAACCGCTGCAACGCCATCTGATCCTTGCGGAGATCGACGTTGTTCTCGCGCTTGAAGTCGTCGGCCAGCCAGTCGATCAGCACGTCGTCGAAATTATCGCCGCCGAGGTGCGTGTCGCCGTTGGTCGATTTGACCTGAAAGGTCCCTTCGTCGTCGACCGAAAGCACCGAGATATCAAAGGTGCCGCCGCCGAGGTCGAACACCGCGATCTTCTGGTTCTTCTTTTTGTCGAAGGCGTACGCCAGCGAGGCCGCGGTCGGCTCGTTGATGATGCGCATCCGTTGCTTGGTCGTCTTCTTGCTGACCGGGTCTTCGATCTCCCATTCGGTGTCGAAACCGGCCACGGAAGCGGCGTCGATGGTCGCTTGCCGTTGGGCATCGTTGAAATACGCCGGCACGGTGATGACGGCCTTGCGGCAGGTGTGGCCCAAATAAGCCTCGGCGGCTTCTTTGAGCTTGCGCAGGATCATCGCGCTGATTTCCGGCGGCGTGAATGGCTTGCCGTCGATATCGACTTTCACCACTTCGTCCGCGGCACCGACAACCTTGTATGGGATCAATTTCTCTTCGGAGGCAACTTCACGATGCCGGCGGCCCATGAAGCGCTTGATCGAATAAACGGTACGCCGGGGGTTCGTGATCGCCTGCCGCTTCGCCGGATCGCCGACGAGTCGGTCTCCTTTATCGGTAAACGCAACGATACTGGGGGTCAAGCGATTCCCTTCCTGATTCGGGATCACTTTGACTTCGCCGGTATCTTCCATCACGGCGACGACGGAATTCGTCGTGCCCAAGTCGATGCCGATGATTTTTTCTTTAGCCATGGTAAACGTTCCCTTTCCGCCCGCACGAACGCGCGGGGCTGAAAAACTCTTCAAGATTTGGTGTGATTCTTGTTCCGTTGAACAGTCATGACCCCATTTTATGCAAGTACGATGCCGATCAAAGATATGGAGAGTCGGATTCGCTTAACTATTTGACATGATTGGATTTGTGGATTCTTGAACGGTCGGGCAGGTGGTGTGCGTTTACGGCATTACGGCATGCCCCTGCCATTTTGACGCAGTAAATCAAAAATCGTTTAGCCACGGGTCGGAGGGTTTCCGGAGACCCGTGCGGGCGCTCGCGCGATTCTCCGGAAACCCTACGAATCGCGGCTAAACGAGTTTTTAACCTGCAACCAACATCCCCGGTACGCGCACTCGCCCCGAATACACCCGCATCACCGGCACGTATCGTGTCGCCAGGCAGTGGCGTGCGATGATCAGGAAGCCGCCGTACCAGAGCCAGTTGTGGCGGAAGAGGTTATGGCCGAAGTTGCCTTCGAAGAGCATCAGGAAGATGCCCATGCCGACGGCCCCGGCAAGGTGATAGGCGAAATCGTCGCGGCGCTCGGGATGGTAGGCGCGATCGTGCTTCATCCAGCGGAGATTCACCCAGAATGCGATGACGATCATCAAGAACGTCATCACGCCGATGCTCCCCATCTCGCCCATGATCTGCCCGTAAAGGTTATGCGATTCGAGCTTGCTGTGCGTCGCCGGCCGCCAGGCACCGGGGCCGCAACCGGTGGCGGGGTTCTGCATCCAGAGATCAAAACCTTTGGTCAAACCCTCGAGCCGGCCCTCGCCGGAGACCTTGGCGTTTTCGGGGCCGACGTCCGGATTGACGATCGTCTCGAAGCGCGTCTGCAATTCGTCCGGCATGGCGACGAACACGATCGGGCAAGCGATGAGGGCCAGGGCGATCCCCCACATGCGGTGCGGGCTCCGGAAGATGGTGATCGCCCCGAACAGCACCAGGCCGAGCAACGACGACCGCGAGCCCGTCAACAGAATGCAGCCGGCCGACAGGCAGAGATAAGTGACAACGCCCAGCCGGATCCACGTCGAGCGCGAAGTCCTCCAGAACAAGGTCGCGAAGGGGAGGGCGAATACGATGCTGGCCCCGAAGGAGTTCGGGTCACCTTGCGTCGTATCGACGCCGATCATGCGGGCGATTCCCATCCGATAGGTATGCCGGCCCGACAGATACTCCTTGAACGAATGGGTCATGTAAACGCCCATGACGATCACGAAGCCGAGGGCCAGTTGCCGTAGTGATTTCTCGTCGTGGACGCATGTGACCATCAGGCAATAAAAGAAGACGATCTTGAACCAGTCTTCGACGACATGCTCGCCCTGCTCGGCCCACGGCGACATCATCCAGCACAAAAGCACCGCGAACGCGAATGCGGCGTACGCCATGTGCTGAGCGTTCGGCAGCCATTGCTTAGGTTGCAGCAACCAGACGACAAACACGGCCCCGATATAGAGCCGTTCGAGATGGATGTCCCCCAGCAACGGCCAAAACTCGAATGGCCGATGGATGAAGAGGAACATGTATCCGACAAGTAGCCAGTGCATGAGGACTTCCGTGTCCGTTAAATTTCTTGGTCATTCTCCGAGCCCGAAGCGCTAGCAAGGGCGAACGTTCGCCCTTGCTAGCGCTTCGGGCTCGGTAGAAGGCCGTCCTTACGAAGAACCAGGCCGAGACGCCAGCCACTCGCGGAACAACTCCGTGTTATCGGCCACGCACTCCTCGCAAAAAACCACGCTGACGTATTTGAGATAGCAGCCCACAACCGGGTCTCCTCGATAGATGGTCGCGGCGCAACACTCACAATGCGTGTGGTCACCTTCGTCGGGTGATGACCGCCAGCCGTGCATCGGCTCCAGAGGAAGTGGGAAGCTCTGCGGCTGCTCCCGAATCCGATCCAGCACACGGGCCGGCACCTTCGCCATCGACACCTCCATGTGCGTACATTCGATTGATTATCTCTCATCCCCGTCGATAGTCTAACGAACTCAACAGAGCAGATGGAAGCCCAACCGATAATCCGTACCAATTCTCCCAATCATTCCGGTCTTAACGCCTCCGTGGCGAAATCCAGATTTTCCCATGAAACAGGTCTATTCCGTTCTTGAAATGGATCCGTTAGAGTGGAAATAATAAGCAAGATAGACAACTTGGATAAGGTGCCTCATGGGTCGGAATTTGGCGGGAAAACGCGTCGTTCTCACCGGGGCTTCGTCCGGAATCGGCAAGGCCCTGGCCGTGGAACTGGCCAAGGCCGGTGCCCACCTAGTTTTGGCGGCTCGGTCGGCGGATAAACTCGATGCCCTCGCGAAAACGCTCACGGGCACGACCGTCTTCACGGTGCCGACCGAATTGGCGAAGGCCGACCAGCGCGAAAACCTGATCCGCACCGCTGTCGAGAAGCTTGGCGGGCTCGATCTCCTCATCAATAACGCGGGGATCGCTAGCTGGGGTCATTTCGCGACGTCGGACGAGGCCGTGATGCGCGAGGTGATGGAGATCAACTTCTTCGCCCCGACAGACCTGATTCGCCTGGCGATTCCGCACCTGACCAACGGCAACGAGGCGGCGATCGTCAATGTCTCGTCGATGTGCGGCCGGCGCGGCATGCCGGCCTGGCCGGAATACTCGGCCAGCAAGTTCGCCTTGTGCGGCATCACCGAATCGCTGCGCTCCGAGATGGCCCGCTTCGATATCGAAGTCATCCTCATCGTGCCGGGGATGGCCAAGACCAGTCTCCGCGAGAACATGGCGCGGAACGAAGGAAAGGCCAAGCTCGATTTTGAAAAAGGGATGCCGGCCGAGGATGTGGCCGCCCGCATTTTGAACGGCATCATCAAGGGGAAGCGCGAAGTCGTCATCGGCTCCGATGCGAAGTGGATGCTGCGGATGCATCGCTGGTTCCCCAGGTTGCTCGATCGGCTGATCTGCCGACGTGTCAAGAAACTTTACGCCCAAGCTCCGGCTGCCGGGAAGTGAGAACCCCCCGTGAATACAAAAGAAACCGCTGACTTCACCCGGTCCCTGCAAAGCCCGGAACTCAAGGCGACGCTGCAAAAGCTTCGGCAAACCGATAACTGGACGAACTGGTATTACCTGATTCGTTCCTACGTCTTCCTTGCGCTCGTTATTGGCGGGACGATCTGGTTCTGGACCTGGCGCGATGCCGAGGGGATCTCCTTTTGGTGGAATGTCCCGGTCACGATTCTCTCAATCATCCTCATCGGTGCCGGGCAGCATCAACTCAGCGGCTTATCGCACGAGGGGGTGCATCACATCCTCTTCAAAAACCGCCGGCTGAACGATCTGGTCTCCGACCTGTTGACGATGTTCCCGCTCTTTAGCAGCACGCATCACTATCGCTTGCAACATCTCGCCCATCATCAATTCGTCAACGACCCGGACCGCGATCCGGACATCTCGCAATTGAAAACTAGCGGCCACTGGCTGAATTTCCCGATCCTGCGTAAGTCCGTCATGCGAACGTTCCTCCGGCAACTCTGGATTCCGCGGCTGATCCGCTTCATGCGTGTCCGGGCCGCGTACAACGCCACGGGGACCGAT
>JAIOQJ010000522.1 GCA_021413475.1 Planctomycetota bacterium
TGGCGGCGAGGTCTTCGAGGATCGAGTCAGCTAAGAGGCGATAACTTCCCGCTACCCACGGCTGATCCGGCGTGAATTGCCACAACGTTTCTTCTTCACTCACGTTCACTTTGCCGGCGATTTTCTTCCCCTTTTCATCGACCACCGAGACGACCCGGTGCAGCAACCCATGATCGAGCGACTCCGGGAAGCGGACCTGGAACGCATTTTTGGTAGCCGCATTTGGAGCGACGAGTTTCCACTTTTTGGGATCGATCGGTTCGTTATCCGGGGGACCAGCGGTGAACTCCTTGCGGAGTTCCTTGGTGAGAAGCTTTCGACCTTCGGCATCTCGCCAGTTGCCGCTGATCACCAGGGTGTGGCTCTTGCCTTCCTCCAGGCTCGGCCCGAGGTCCTCGCGCGGTTTCAATCCACGTTTGATGCGGCCCGGATCGAAGAGTAGCGTGAAACGTGTTTGCGTCGGATCCCAAAGTTCCTCTTCCAGTTCCAGGAACACATCCTCGATCACCTTTCCCTTGGCATCGAGCAACTTGATGTTCGAGTACGCATCGCCCCGGCTCATCGAGCCGGAGAAATGGATATAGAAGCGCAGCTGGTTCTCAGGAAGTTTGTTGCGCGTCGGGAAAACCCGCTCGACCTCCGTCACGGGGGTGAGATCCTTGCGCGGCGTTTCGAGGTGGAGTAGCAACATCACCCCGGGCTTCAATGCCTCATCAACCAAGCGAAAGCGATCGAGAGACACACGCAAAGAAACGCCGTCGCCGAGTGGGAAACGAGGTGTGAAGATCAATTTGGCATCCGCGACGCTCCAGGTGCCCAGAAGCGCAGGGCGTTGACCGATCTCTGTTGCGGTGCCGCTAGCAACCTGAACGCGAGCGAGTGATTCCCAATCGGTTGTGCCTTTCGCACAGGCGGCAAGTCTCGCCTGATCGAGTCCGCGAACCGCAATGCGTGTCTTGCCGTCGGTTGATTTTTCGAGAACTGCGTCGAGTTTCGCCGGTGCTTCAGCGTGCGTCAGTGCGGGCAGAAATGTGAATAACAAGATCGCGAAGATGAGACGTGACATGAGGTGATCTCCATGTTAACCCGACGCGCCAGCGAGGGATGGCTTAATCCCTCGCTGGCGCGTCGGGTTAACAAATCATTTTCGAAATTACGGCAACGGCACGGTTTCGAGCGTCCCCGTCGCGTTGAGCGTCACGGCGCGATCGGCATCGAGCTTGTCGAGTTGAACGACATCTTTGAGTGCGTCGATCGTGTCGTACTGCGCACCGGTCTTCGGCCCGGCTCGCTTGGTTATGGCCTCGATCTTTTCGATCCCTTCGAGCTTGATCTTCATCACGCCACGCTTGTTGTTGGCGAGCAATAGATAATCCTTGCCGTCCTTCTTGTAGACGATCATGTCGAGCGGTCGGTTACCGTTGCCGAGCTCGGCGACGGTGGTGCCGCGAACTTTTTCGCCCGGCTTCAGGGTTTCAACGGGGAAGAGAACCAACGGCGTGCAGGTATAAGCGGCCAGCAAGTTCGTTTGACCGGCAATTTCGTAAGCGGTGAACGTGCGGACCGGCGATCGGGTTTCGAACGCGCCGTGTGCGCCATGGAAAATTTCAACGCTCGATCCCTTGCTCGCTTCCTTGAATGGGAACGCGATCGAACGGAGGTTCGAAGCGAATTCCTCGTTCGACAACCCGGAAACGAAGAGCTTGCCGTTCACGTAGGCCAGGCCGGTGATCGCTTCGGTGCGGCTCTTCTCCGAGGCGTTCGGCAGCTTCACGGAAGCGAAGGGAACGTCTTTGAGCTCAATGGTCGTAAATTTCCCGGCACGGTCGAGTTTCACGATCACGGCACCGATATTGGTACCCTTGCCGCGCGTGACCGAGAAATACAGATTACCGGAAGCCGGGTTCACTTTGAAGTCGTTGATCGTCACTTCGGAGCCTGTGGTTCCGAGCATGCTGGCGATCGTGTCGGCCAGTTTTTCGACCTTCACGGCTTCCTTCGAATCGCCTTTGACGTCGCCGGTGCCGATCGCGTGGATCGAGGCTGTGGCGGGATCGCCCACGAAGAGAATCCCTTCAGGGCCGAAGGCCAGCGCGGTCGCCGACTTGAGTTCAAGCGTGCCCTTCTTGAGACTATCCGTGAGTTCCGAAGCCCGGACGCCACCCGAAAGAACGGCCGTCAACGCGAGAGTTGCGGCCATGATGCATGAACGACGAAGCATATTTCACTCCTTCTACCAGAGAAGAAAAAACCAGGCGATGCGGACGATCTAGTTATCATCCGCGTCCGCACCGACGGTGCAAGCAGGAAATGGACGGTTTTCAAGCGAATTTCATTCAAGAAATGAGGGGTTGGTGAGAGAGCGTACCGATATAAAACCCCACGTGAAGCCGCGACGCGCTAGCGGAGCGCTAGGAGAGATTCTCATGCCGATGCCGCCCTATCCCGTGATTTGCTACGCGCCCGGCTGCCAAAATGAGGCCGTCTATAAGATTGCCGCGCGTTGGAGCGACGGGATCACTGGCGAATTGAAGACCTATTCACTGGTCTGCAAGGCGTGTCTGCCTGAGCTTTATCGACAAGCGCGAATCAAGCGAGATGGATGCCGCCTCGCCGCGGGGGAAAGCCTGGACGTGCCGGCGATCTTCCAACTCGATCGCGGAGAGCGGGATCGGCAACTGGTACGCTGCGAGGAACTAGAAAAGCAACTGGCGGGATAACCATCACTTCGGCTCGGCTTCCGCTTCAACCGGTGCAGGAGCGGGCGTCGCGAAGGCCTTGTTGACGGCCTCGAGCAATCGATCCATCGCGAACGGTTTGCGGATGTAATCGACCACGCCCAGGTATTCGGCATAGGCCTTGTGCCGGCTGCCTTCGTTGGCCGTAATCATGATGATCGGTGGAGCGTCGGATTTGCCGCGAAAATGTTCCAGCACGGGGTAACCGCCCATCCGCGGCATCATCATGTCGAGGATGACCAGATCAGGCCGCTGATTGTAGATCATCTGCTTGCCCTGCTGGCCGTCGTGGGCCTGCATGATCTGATAGCCCTGCTTTTCGAGCAGCATCCGCAGCCCGTCGATCAGTTCGTGATCGTCATCGACAATCAGAATCACTTTCTTGCCAGCCATGTCGCCACCTCACGCTGAGAATTCAGGGCTTACGCCATCAGCATAACACGGGCCGCACTCCGCGACAAGCATTCGCTTGCACGATCCTGAAATGGATTCTCTCACGAATGTTGCGACGAGCGGCGTGCCTGATACAAGATCGTGCGGTATCTCAGGCGAACGCGGCCGTCTCGCTCGTGTTGGCGACAAAGAGCGCGAAGCTGATCGGCGAACCGCTGCGATGCCCCGCATTCTTTTGGTGCGAACGAGGCCGAGAACGCCCGGCCCAGCAGGCCTTCCTCATCCATCTCCTGAACGTTCGGCGTCGTTCGCACTTCCCCTTGCTGGAAGAGCGGATGCACGAGCAACGGCTCTCCCGCGAGATGATGCGGCCTGGCAACAATCTCCGGCTCGGGAGTTCCCTGGCGCAAAATCCGCCAGAAGCCGGCCGAGAAAGGATCGCCGAGGTCGGCATCATTCCACATTAACGTGACCCAGCCGTTCGGGATCAGGATGCGGTGAAATTCCTGGAGCGCCGGCCCCGCATCGCACCAGTGAAAGGTTTGCGCGGCCACGACGGCCGCAACGCTTGCCGATTCCAGATGCGTCGCTTCGGCCTGACCGGAGCGATACTCAATTAAATCGTTGAAGCCGGCCTGGTCGCGCATCGATTCGTTCGGCTCGATGCCAATCACGCGTAGGCCGCGTTCCACGAGTAAGCGAGAGAGAATGCCCGTGCCCGCGCCGATATCCGCGACCGGCCGAGCGCGGTCGGTGATTTTTTCCACGACCCAGTTAATCGCCTGGGCCGGATAGCTCGGCCGATGTCGCGCGTAGGTTGCGCCGAGACCGTCGAAACGGCCAAGGGGGTTGTGCTTGGGGTCGCTGAACATGGGGAATTCCTGTTTGAATGGCGAGCCGAGCGGCGTAAGCCGCCGGGTGATACGATTCGACGAATCACCCGGCCGTTTACGCGGCTCGGCTCGCCCGCTTACTATATAACACCCTCAATGGATTTCGCCACGATCGAGAGGATGTGATGTCGCGATTTTGCGTGCTGGCCAGCGGGAGCGGTGGAAACGCCGCGTTCCTGCAAGTGGCCGGGTTCGGCCTGTTGATCGATATCGGCATTGGGCCGCGTATGCTCGCCAGCCGACTGGCGACGATCGGGGCGTCCTGGAAGGACGTCAACGCGGTGCTGCTGACGCACACCCATACCGATCACTGGAAAGATCGAACTCTTGCCCAGCTCCGTTCGTGCAAGCTCCCGCTTTACTGTCATCCTCGCCATCTGGAGACTCTTTCGTTCGCGGAATCGTTTCAACCACTCAAGGCGGCGGGGCTGATTCGCCCTTTTGAAGCGGATCGATCGTTCACGTTGGCGGATCGATTGACATGTCGAGCATTGCCGATCCCGCACGATAGCGACCCGACTTTCGGATTCCGCATCGACGGCGGGGCGAGCCTCTTCGGCGGCAGTTGGTCGCTGGGTTACGCGGCCGATCTTGGGATGATGCCTCCTCCACTTGTGGAAGCGTTTCAAGATGTGAACGTCCTTGCCCTGGAATTTAATCACGACGAGGAGATGGAATGCCGCAGCGGCCGGCCCGCGCATCTCATCCAGCGAGTGCTGGGAGAGCATGGCCATCTGTCGAATCACCAAGGGGCCGAGGCATTGGGTCACATATTGCGGACTTCGACTTCCGGAAAATTGCGGCAGTTGGTGCAACTCCATCTCAGCCATCAGTGCAACCGCCCGGCGTTGGCCCAGACCGCGGCCAGAAGCGTTCTCGACGCCCACTTGCATCCGGTTGAGATCATCACCGCCAGCCAGGATCGGCCGACACGGGTGATTGAACTCGATGTGGATGTGGAAGCAAAGTTCTCCTCACGCTCCGCGTGAGGTTTCTTTCCTCACGCGGAGCGTGAGGAGTACAGTTCGCTCAAAGTTCTCCTCACGCTCTGCGTGAAGTTTCAAAGACGGCCAAGGAAGGCCGTCCTACGAAGATGAGCTTCGTTTTTCGTAGGACGGCCTTCCTTGGCCGTCCATATTGTTGCTGGCCGTCCTACGAAGATGAGCGTCGGCCTCACGCGGGTCGTGTGGAGCACACTAAAACCCCCTAATCTATTATCACCATCTTTTACAATTACCCAAAACCACCTATTCAACTCATTTTTACACGGCAAATCTTCACAATACTCTTTAATCCGCACGAACGGAATAATCCGATTAAACCTTTGCAGAAGTAAAAAGGCATTACTTACCCACTCAAAGGTCAAAACGGATGCGATTCCCCACCCTATTGCGAACACTCTTGTTGGCCTTGATCTCCGGCGGTGTTACGTCCACGACTCATGGGCAAGTTTCCCCCGTCTTCACTCGTACGGCAAACGACTTGCCCGTTGCAGAACCGATGCCGAGCAGTCCCCCGGCTACAGCCGAGTCAACAACCTCAACTGCACCAGCCATCGTTCAGACTGGGTGGACGCAGACGCAAGCACAGATGCCGACTCGGTCACAGCCAGTCACGACTGAATCGAATGTCATCGCCGTCGAGGCAGCCCCGATGGCACCGAAAGATCCCGCCATGAAGCCAAGTGTGGAGCCGATCGGCCCGCCGAAGACGAGCGAGACGATCTTGACCGAACCGGTCAAGAGACACCCGCACTTCGATTCGCTTCACGATAATGACAACTACGGATTCAAGTCGCTTTTCGATTCACTGAATCCACAGGACAAGAAGGGGAAGCACTGGTACGAAAAGTTCACCATCCGAGGTTACACCCAAGTTCGTTTCGGCCGAACCGTTGGCCAAGACGAGGTCGGCGCGGATCCGTTCATGACCAGTGATCGATCAATCAACGGAAACGCTGAGGATTTTTCGGTTCGGCGTGCCCGATTCATCATCGCGGGCGATGTCAGCGAATATCTGTACTTGTACAGCCAGATCGATCTGGCCAATACCTTGCCAAGCACCACAACCACGTTCTTCTCCCAAGTCCGCGACCTGTACGGCGACGTGTATCTCGACAAGGATAAAGTGAATCGCTTTCGGGTTGGTGTCTCGAAGGTCCCTTACAGTTTTGACAGCTTACAATCCAGTCAGAACCGGGTTCCATTGGACCGTTCGGACGCGATGAACTCGGGGACGAACTTCAACGAACGCGACCTCGGTCTTTTCTACTACTGGACCCCGAAGGACAAACAGAAACTCCTGAAGGATCTTGTTGACGGCGGGCTCAAGGGCTCGGGAAACTACGGTATCTTTGCCATCGGCGTCTACAACGGCCAGGGGTTGCAGCTACTCGAGGCGAATACGAATCTGCATACAGTGGCTCGCGTCACTTACCCGTTTGAGTTGCCCAGCGGACAAGTGGTGGAAGGCAGCGTCCAGGCCTATACGGGCGATTACGTGGTGACAGGCACGGCGATTCGGCCTCGCGGTGTGGGAACGGCGGTGGTCCCAGCAGGGACGGGCGGCACGAGGGGGCTGCTCGATCAGCGAATCGGCGGCACGTTCGTCTGGTATCCCCAGCCGTTTGGCATCCAGGCGGAATGGAACGTCGGCCGTGGACCGGCCCTCAACGACGCCCAAACCCGAGTGGAAGTTCGATCCCTCACGGGCGGATACATCCTGGCCTCGTACAAGTACGACAGCAACTGCACGGGAATTTACACGCCCTATGTCCGCTACCAGTATTACGAAGGCGGTTACAAAAACTTCGCGAACACCCCTTATGGCACCCACAACGAGTGGAACTTCGGTGTGGAATGGCAGATCCGCAAGGAGATGGAATTGGTGGTTGAGTACAGCTTGGTCAATACTCCGAATCTGAACGCGCTCACGGCGGCAGGCACGCCGTCCTATCGAAACTTCGATGGCAGCGTCCTGCGGGCTCAGTTCCAGATTAATTACTAACGCGGCTTCGTCCCAGGCCGCCGAGCTTCTTTGTTCGTAATGACCCACTTTAGCGGGTCTGGCCGCTCGCACCCGCTAAAGCGGGTCACTACGAACAATTCTCGAAAACGTGACTCATGTCGCCCCGGCAAGATAGCAAAACTTTGCCGATTTTGCGGGTGATTCCATTCTTACCGATTCCGCGTGTGCTTTTCCGATTGCGGTTATCCAGGCTTCGCCGCCGATTCAAGATGTAACGATTGCACCAACGGAATCATGGTTTGCTCAGACCTGGGGAGACAAGGATGTTCAAGCGAACTCGCGGATGGATGCTGGTGGGCGTGCTCGGCATCTTCGCCACCGAAATCGCCCCGCTTTCCGGAGCGGACAAAATGCCCATCTGGAAATCGTCCCTCGATAATTG
>JAIOQJ010000523.1 GCA_021413475.1 Planctomycetota bacterium
AATGATCTGACCGACGACGCCCACCGGTTGCCGTAAGGTGTACGACAGGAAATTGCCGCGGACCGGCACGGTGCGGCCCTCCACCTTGTCGGCCCAGCCGGCGTAGTAGCGTAGCGTGTTGACGACGCCTTCCAAATCGCCGCGTGAGTCGGTGATCGTCTTGCCGCAGTTCAGCGATTCGAGCATGGCGAGTTCGCCCGCTTCTTGCTCGATTCGATCGGCGAGTTTGAACATCAACTTACCGCGATCGGCGGCATCCATCCGGCTCCAGATGCCGGTTTCGAGGGCACGGCGGGCGCATTTCACCGCCAGATCGACATCCTTAGGTCCAGCGGCCGCTACCGTGGCGATCTTCTCGCCCGTGGCGGGGTTGAGCGTGTCGAAGGTCCCGCCATCGACGGGATCAACCCATTCGTTGTTGATGAGCAATTTCGTGTGTTTGATCGTGGGCTTGGCAGGTCGTTGCAAGGTGGCCGTCATGTGTGCGTCCTCGGAAGAGTTCGGTCGAAGCTGCGAAGCCCATCATAAGCACCTGCCGGGTAAGTTCAAGTTGCCGGGAATGCCGAATAGGACCGAGATACCAGTTGTAACGAAAATGCGGACTATGCCGATCGTTCAAGAAGTAACGACGGCCTCACCGGACACCAGCGTTTCGGAGGGTTACTTTCGGCCCCACCCTGAAAATCCCGCTCTACGCTTTCGAAGCAGTACCGGAGCGCTGGATCATTCGCGAGTGCTCGCGATCCCACTCCGGCGAGGGGTTTTTCGGCATGATGCAGACACTCGAACCGAACTCCCGTGTTGTCACACCGGTCGAACAGGACCGGGCCGACCGCGAAATCGCCGACCTTGATCCCACCAGGCGGATCGGCCCGCCGAATTCAATCGTGGTCGGTCCGCGCGTCTCGCTGGACGTCCTCCGCGAACTCGGTCCTTACCGGCTATTACGGCAACTCGGTGCCGGCGGGATGGGCATCGTTTTCGAAGCCGAGGACATGGCAACCGGCGAACTCTTTGCAGTCAAAGTGCTTCGACCCACGTTAGTGATGGAACCCGAGGCCAAGCAACGCTTCTTCCGGGAAGCCCAGGCGATGGCCGCCATTGGCCATCAGCGCATCGTCCCCGTCATCCGGGTCGGCGAGGAATATGGCATCCCGTACCTCTCGATGCCTTTGCTTCTTGGGGAAACGCTCGAACAACGGCTGCATCGTAACCCGGAGTTCACGGTTGCGGAAATCATTCGCATCGGCATCGAAATCGCCGAGGGACTCGACGCCGCCCATCGGCATGGCCTGGTCCATCGCGACGTCAAGCCCGCCAATGTTTGGCTGGAAGAGCCGTTCGGCGGCGTCCGCCTTTTGGATCTTGGCCTGGCTCGTGAAATCACCAGCGAATCGATGTTGACGCACAGCGGTATCGTGGTGGGAACCCCATCGTACATGTCCCCCGAGCAGGCACACGGCGAACGACTCGATGGCCGGAGCGACCTATTCGGCCTCGGCTGCATCTTGTATCAATTGGCGACCGGTTTCCGACCGTTCGACGGCTCAACGCCGATGCTCACTTTGCATCAAATTGCGTCGCATCATCCGGCACGCGTGAGCGCGATTCGGCCTTCCGTTCCGGCCATGCTCTCCAACCTCATCATGGAGTTGGTCGCGAAAAACCCGGACGATCGCCCCGCATCCGCGGCAGTGGTCATGGAACGCCTTCGCCGCGTTTCGACACTGGAGGCAAAGCCCGCGAAAGCGCCGGCGTTCATCTCCAACTCGCCGAAGATCACTTCTGTTGACAAAATAGATCGACCGCATGTCGCATCCCAACCCAAGAGCGGGATGGAGTTCATGGCGTCGCTGATTGTTCTCCTCCTCGCCACGGTCGTCGGCATCTGGTATCTCGTACAGGGTTAAGACCAACTCACGGATTTTCCTTCACGTCGCGACTATTTCTTCGGACCCTTGCCGATGTACTTGTCCAGCCATGCAAACACTTCGCGGTGCCAGACGAGGGAATTGCCTGGCTTCAGGATCCAATGGTTCTCGTCGGGGAAATAGACGAGGCGCGAATCAATGCCCTTCTGCTTCAGCGTGTTGTAATACTCCAACCCTTGCGTCACCGGGACGCGGTAATCACGCTCGCCGTGCAGGACCAACGTTGGTGTCTGGAAATTTTTGGCATATCGCTGGGCCGACTGCTTGTCAATTTTTTCGAGGTCGCCCCACGGGAACGCCCCGAGCTGCCGTTCCCGGCCGCGGACGATGTCGCTCGCCATCTGGCTGTGATAGCTGTAGACGCCGGCATGGCAGACCATCGCCTTGAAGCGATCGGTGTGCCCGTTCAGCCACATCATCATGTAGCCGCCATAGCTGGCCCCGGCGGTAGCGATCCGTTGATTGTCGATCCACGGTTGTTCCTCGAACCAGTCGGTGGCTTTGACGATATCGATCATCGGCTTGGTACCCAGGTCGCCGGTGATCGAGTCGGCGAATTTTTGGCCGAAGCCGCTGGAGCCGTGAAAGTTGACGATGCCGATGACCCAACCCTGAGCGGCCCAGAGTTGCGGGTTCCAGCGGAAACTGAAGTCGCTCATGATGCCGTTGTGCGGCCCGCCATGCACCACTTGCACCAACGGCCATTTCTTCTTCGCATCGAAACCAGGCGGGTAAACGATCCACATCTGCACGTCTTCCTGATCGGCTCCCTTGAAGGTCATCGATTCGACTTTGCCGAGTTTCCACGAGGAAACGATCGAGTCGTTGAAGAACGAAATCTGTCGGGGCAACTTCTCACCAGCCTTGTGCGAAAAGATCGTCGGCGGTAGATCGAAACTCGAACGCGTGAACACCGAAAGCCGTTGCTTGGTGGCCAGGTCCATGTTCCGTTCGGAAACTTTCTCGGGGTAGGCGACCGGTTCGCCTTTCTCCAAATCGACGAAGTAGATGTTTGTGTAACCGGCATCGTCCGCCTCGAAACAGAGACGTTTGCCGTCGGGCAGCCATTTTGGATTGACGGCACTCCGATCGAGTTCATCCGTCAGACCACGGATCGTTTTCGCCTCGCGATCGTAAACCGCGAGCCGTTGTGTATCGGCATAGAAAAATTTGATCTTCTGCCGTAACAACGCGATGCTCTTGCCATCGGGACTATAAACGGGGTTGAAATCGTTGGCCGTGTTGTCCTTGGTGATGTTCACCGGCACGGCCTTGCCATCGAGAGCCAGCGTGTAGAGGTCGTTGTTCACGTCACGGCCGATCTCCTTCACCGAGTCCGCGACGAAGCAGAGTTCCTTGCCATCGGGCGAAACGTCGTAGTCGTGAGTCGAGGGTTCGTACGGCGGCAGGAAGAGCTTGGTCCCCGCCAGCAGATTGCGGTGTTTTTTGGTTTCCAGATCGATGGCGAACACATGCGGCCGTTTGCCGTCGGCAATGAAGCGATCCCAGTAGCGATAGACCGCGTCGTCAATGACGAGTGCCTTGCTCTTCTGCTCTTTCAGGGCCTTCTCTTTCTTCAGATGCGACTCATCGTCCGGCGTGTCGGGCCAGGTCCAGGCGATGCAATAGATCGTCTTGCTATCGCCCGACCACTTGAGATGCCCCTGGGCCATCGGCATTTTGCCGGCACGCTGTGCTTCGCCGCCATCCACGGAAATCACGTAAAGCTTGGCATCTTCGTCGGTGCCGCGCTTGCTCGTGAAGGCGATCCGCGTCCCGTCGGGCGACCACTTGGGTCCCGAGTTCTTGCCGTGAACGCTCGTCAGTTGCTTTTGCTGTTTCCCATCGGTGGAAAGCAGCCACAAGTTGGAAGTGGCCTCGTCCGTTTCAAGATTGTAGCCGGTCACTTCCACCACGCACCAAAGTCCATCGGGCGAGACACTCGGCGGGCCGACGCGCTGGAGCTTCCAAAGATCGTCGATGGTCAATGACCGCTCGGCAGCCTGGGCCAGTGCCGAGGAGGACACGAGCAATCCGAGTACCAGAAAGCAAGCGTGGAAACGGAGGAGGGACATGAATGAATCCTTGTCGTGGCTGGAAACGATGGCCGAGGAGTCTATCGTGGTCGGCGGAAGAGGGTGCGTCCAGAAAAATCCCAGGCGAGCCAGGTTGCGTAAGCTCCTGGAGGATTGCAAATCAAAAGAAGCGCCAAGTCCTCCAGGAGCTTACGCAACCTGGCTCGCCAGCGATTTTGTCGTCCCCGCGGGAGGCAAAATACTTTCATTTCACCTAGAATCAAACCCATGAAACTCCTCCTCCATCCCCCCGTTGAAGCCGAGCGTCTCTCCAAAATCACCGAGGCCGCCGGGCCCATGACCGTCGTCAACGCGGCGGACGAAGCGGCCGCGATTGCCGCGGTGCCGGACGCTGACGCTTTCTTTGGGAAAGTCACCCCCGCCATTTTGGCGAAAGCGGCGAAGCTCCGCTGGGTGCAGACCGCCACGGTAAGCCTCGAACATTACATGTTCCCGGCACTCGTCGAGCATCCCTGCAAGATGACCAACATGCGCGGCCTGTTCTCGGACGTCATTGCCGATCAGGTAATGGGCTACGTGATCTGCTTCGCACGCAATCTGCATCTTTACATCAAGGATCAGGCCACCGCGACCTGGAAGCCGCGCGGTGGCGAGTCGGCCCGCGTCAATCTGGCCACCGGCCCTGGAGTGACGAATGCCATCGATCGCGTGCATATGCATCTAGGCGGCATGACAATGGGGGTCGTTGGTTTCGGTGAGATCGGTTCCGAGATCGCCCGCCGGGCCAGCGCGTTCGACATGAAGATCATCGGTGTCGACGCCCAGCCGAGGAAAGCCCCCGCGGGCGTTGAAGCCGTCTGGCCGGTCGAGCGTCTGCCGGAATTGCTCGGCCGCAGCGACTTCGTCGTGATCGCCGCCCCGCATACGCCGCAGACGGAAAGACTGTTTCGGACGCCGTTATTCGAGCAGATGAAACGAAGTGCCTACCTGATTAACATCGGCCGCGGCGCGATCGTCGATCTCACGGATTTGGTCGCGGCCCTGAAGGGCGGCACGATCGCGGGGGCAGCTTTGGATGTATTCGAAACCGAACCGCTGCCGCCCGAACATCCCCTCTGGAAATTCGAGAACGTGATCCTGACGCCGCACGTCGCCGGGTATTCACCCCGAATCGCGGAACGCCATCTGGCTTTGCTGCTGGATAATATCGGTCGATTTGTTCGCGGCGAAGAGTTGCGCAATCCGGTGAACAAGGTGGCGTGGTTCTAAGATTGGCGAGCCCGGTCGTTCACTTGAACTTATTATGGCACTGCACGCAGCTGCCATCGAGCTTGGTGAACGCGGCCGCGAGTTTCTTCGCGTCCTTCCCGTTCGCGGCGGCGGCTAGTTCCGTCGCGGCGGTTTGCATGTCCTTGTTGTAGGCAACCCAATCTTTCTTTGGTTTTGCCGCGCTGAATCCGCCAGTCGGTTCCAGATCGTTGGTAAGCGCGGCGACCACCTGAATGCGAGCCGACATCGCGGCACTGAGAGCAGGTGATAGTGTAGGCTTCTTGGCGTTTGCCTTGATTTCTTCTTCAATTCCCAATCCGCCGACAGTCGTCTTCTTGAACTGGTACATCAGGTCGTCGATGTCAACTTCCAGGGCCTTGAGTAGGTCAACCGCCTTGGTGTCACCTTTCCCCGCGGCCATACTGGCGGAGAGTGCCTTGGCGGGTGCGGCGGCGTCCTTGAATTTTTTGGCGCCGCCAAGTTTGCCAACCGCGATGGCCGCGTCGCGCAGCGTCGCCATCTTGGCGTCTTCCGCGGGATTCTTACCTGTGATTCGGCTTTGAGCGAAAGCGGCGACCGTCAAAGAATTCGACTTGACCGCACGCGTCGCCTTGCTGATTTCGGCCTTGGTGCCCTTGCTGCCGCTCTCGACCATCTTCTGGATGTTAGCGATGTCTTGTTCGACAAGGGTCTTGAACTCGTTCTCCGGAACGGGATCGGCCGCGTCCGTCGAAGAATAGTTCAGGCCAAGAATCCCGGCCAGTAACACTGCCGCACCAACGAAATACCGGCGACCGCTCCAAAGCATGTCATTCTCCTAAAGGCTGGTGAATCAAAGAAGGTTGTTCCAGGTGGGTAGGTTTGTCCAGCGATCCGGCCCAAAAAGGGCAATTCAGGAAAGGCGGGGGGAAACCCACGGCCGCCTTTATCTTAAAGCCGATTTTACCGGTTGCAAGGGCCTGTGCCGAAGAACCTAACCCCCCCGGCGCCCTTCCTGGGAGGGAAGGAGGAAAAATCTACCTTCTTTCTCCCCCTTCCCACCCAGGAAGGGGGCCGGGGGTTAGGTTCTTTCATTCTCCGATGAATCCGACAAGAAGGTCGGTTTTCCTCTGGACAGCAAAGGCCTTCAAGTTTATTGATCCGCCCCTCGATTGATGCCACTGCGATTCGACGCAGGACGGCCAGGGAAGGCCGTCCTACGAAGAAATCGATTTTCTACCGCCGGGGGGCGTTCGAAAATCGACTGGATGAATGGGAAACCTTTGCGCGTTTTTCCGTTCTTCCGAGCTTTGAGGCCCGGCTCGACGTGAGCAATCACGGACTTGCCGGGAATGGTTGCAGTGGCAGCCATCGAGGTGCCGATAAGGGGTTGGAGGCAGATTCCGGCTGCACGGAATCGCCTAGGGGGGGGTCGGTGAGTTAATCCTGGCAAGGTACAAGAAGCTCGTTTCCGATGCCGCTGACGAACGCTCTCTCACTCAGAGCATTCGTTGAAACGCGCGGTCCTTTGGAACGCACGCCTCTTTCACCCAGCCGGATGGATGATGTGATCGATGGGACGGGGGAATGCCGGGAGCGCCATGCCGCCCGGTTGTTTCCATCGACGCACGCAGCCATTCCACAGGGGAAATCTCGCCGTACATCATGGAGGATCCCGGATGACCACACAGGTGGACGACGTCCAGCAACTGTGGCAACAGTATCGAACGGAACCGACCGTCGAAGTACGCAATATTTTGGTCAAGCGGTACTTATCGCTGGTCAAATACAATGCCGAGCGTATTTGGGCTCGTTTGCCCGACGGTGTTGAACTCGACGATCTCATCAGTGCCGGCGTGTTCGGCCTGATGGATGCCATCGATGCGTTCGATTTGACTCGCGGCGTGAAATTCGAGACTTATTGCGTCCCGCGTATTCGGGGTGCCATGCTCGACGAACTGCGAACGATGGACTGGGTGCCCAGGCTCGTGCGTTCGAAGGCCTCGAAGATGGAGGAGGCCCGTAAAACGCTCGAAGCGTCGCTGGGCCGTCCGCCGCGCCCCGACGAATTGGCTGCCCGCCTGGGCGTGCCGATCGAGGAGCTTCGCGATTACGTCGGCGAAGCCACGGCCGTCAGTCTCGTGAGCCTGAACAAGAAGTGGTACGAGACTGACAGTTATAAAGATGTCCGCGAGATCGACATTCTCGAAGACAAGAAGGCCGAAGACCCGACGAACCGGATCCAGAACCGCGACCTCATGCGACTGGTAACCCGCGGCCTGAACCGTAACGAACGCCTGATCATGATCCTCTATTACTACGAGGACATGACCATGAAAGAGATCGGTGCCACGCTCGATCTCAGCGAGTCGCGCGTCAGCCAGATGCACTCGAGCATCGTCACGCGATTGCAGAACCAGCTCGCCAAACGGCGGCCGGAATTCAGCAACTGAGCGACGGAAAAATCGAGAAGGCCGGGGCGAAGGTCCCGGCCTTCTTTATTGCGCGATGAGCATTTCCTATAATTCAGGGTACGTGCATTTATCCCCGAGGTTCGCAAAGCCTCACCTCGGGGCTTGTGGGAATTCTCAAACAAGCCCTGGGGTGAGGCTTTGCGAACCC
>JAIOQJ010000088.1 GCA_021413475.1 Planctomycetota bacterium
CGTAGAACCTGCGGAAGCTGTCAGCGGTCAGGACGTTCGGCAGCTTCCGTCCCTTCTTCGCCGGGCGAAGCTGGCATTCCTTCCGCACCTGCTTGGCTACGTATCGCCAGCCGTCGTAGTCCAGCCCGGCCCGACGCACGATGCGGGCGACCTGGGCGACGATGGCGGACTTCGCCTTTTCATTCTGGGTTGCGAAACTGGCGGCGTTTTCACTCACGGTCGGTACTCCTGGCGGGCGAAAGGGCCGGTTGAATTTCGTGGACTGAGCGTTCTGCGAAATACACGTCTACCACCGTTCGCGTCTCGGTTTTCTTGTGCGGTCCTGCTGGGCAGTGTTTAACGTCATGGGGGACGTGGCCAAGCTTGCGGCATGTTGACTTTCCTTCAGCCGCCGACGCATTCTTCGAGATCGAGAAATCACTCCCGTCCGTCCGCTGCTAACGTCCCTGTCTGGCAGGCTCGACTTCGCCTCATCGGTGTTTCTTTTCCAAGAACCTCGGCCTCGCTCTCCACAGGGCAGCAGGCCGGAAAACGCTGGCAGGACTCGGCCTGAAAAAATCCGGCGACCCCTCGGCCATCGTCTCCAGGGGTCGCGCCCTTGCACCGCGACACTCGCTCGATAAGATTTCTGAAATTCAGAATCTCGACCGGGCGAGGCAGCCAGCCATGTTGAAGATGGTCCGATACGCGGCCACACCCCATGCCGTGGCCAGGAACCACAAGATCCCCATTGGCGTGATCGAGTTCCTGACCGGCAGGCGGGAGCAGGACGCCCTGGACGGCAAGCGGTGCATGTTCGAGTTCTTCGTGATCGCGCACGGCGAGTTGCCGACCGTGCTGCCGCCGGTCGTGCTGTCGCCGAGTTCCGGCGGCGAGGTGAGGGTCGGCAAGAAGGTGTCGCCGGATTACCCAGACGAGTTCGCGCCGGGCGAGTTCATGCTGGTCCAGATCACCGAAATGGGGCGGTAGGCATGGCCACCAAGAAAGAAATCCAGAACGAGATCAACGGCATTCTGTGGAAGGCGTGCGACACCTTCCGTGGGGCCGTCGATCCGTCCGAATACAAAAATTACATCTTGGTGATGTTGTTCTTGAAGTACGTCTCGGACGTGTGGCAGGACCACTACGACAAGGTGAAGGCCGAGTACGGCGACGACGAGGAACGCATCCTGCGGCGGCTGAAGCGAGAGCGGTTCGTGCTGCCGCCGGCCTGCACGTTCCAGGCTCTGTACGGGCAGCGTAACGCCGCCAATCTGGGCGAGGTCATCAACGAAGCCCTGGACGCGGTCGAAGAGGCGAACAAGGAGAAGCTCGAAGGCGTCTTCCGCAACATCGACTTCAACTCGGAAGCCAGCCTGGGCCAGACCCGTGAGCGGAATACCCGGCTCAAGTCGCTGCTCGAAGACTTCAACGATCCCCGCCTGGATCTGCGACCGAGCCGCGTCGGTCATCTCGACGTTATCGGTGATGCTTACGAGTACCTTATCGGCAAGTTCGCGGCGGGGGCCGGCAAGAAGGCCGGTGAGTTCTACACGCCGCCGGAAGTGTCGCAACTGATCGCGCGGCTGGTCGATCCGCAGCCCGGCGAACGCATCTGCGACCCGGCGTGCGGGTCGGGGTCGCTGCTCATCAAGTGTGGCCAACAGGTCGGGT
Source organism: Planctomycetota bacterium (assembly GCA_021413475.1). GTDB lineage: Bacteria > Planctomycetota > Planctomycetia > Gemmatales > Gemmataceae > JAIOQJ01. The sequence goes on from JAIOQJ010000088.1 coordinate 1,654, forward strand.
CGAAGGACTTCTCGCTCTACGGCCAGGAGAACACCGGCAGCACCTGGGCGTTGGCCAAGATGAACATGTTCCTGCACGGCATGGACAACGCCCGCATCGAGTGGGGCGACACGATCCGCCAGCCGAAGCTCCTGGCCGACGACAAGCTCATGAAGTTCGAGGTCGTGGTTGCAAATCCACCTTTTTCGCTCGACAAGTGGGGCCAGGACGAGGCCAGTGCGGATCACTACGGTCGGTTCCATCGTGGCGTGCCGCCCAAGAGCAAGGGCGACTACGCCTTCATCACGCACATGATCGAGACGATCACCGAGGACTCGGGGCGGGTCGGCGTCGTCGTGCCGCACGGCGTCTTGTTCCGTGCGGCCAGCGAAGGCGTCATCCGCCAGAAGTTGGTCGAGGCGAACCTGCTCGACGCCGTCGTCGGCCTGCCCGCGAACCTCTTCTACGGGACCGGCATTCCCGCCGCCATTCTTGTTTTCAAGAAGCACAAGAGAAACAGGACCGTCGTCTTCATCGACGCCAGCCAAGACTACGAAGACGACACGAACCAGAATCGGCTCCGGGTGGAAGACATCGACAAGATCGTCGCCGCCTACAAGGCCCGGAAGACCGTGGACAGGTACGCCTACGTCGCCGACTTCGAGGAGATCAAGGAGAACGACTTCAACCTGAACATCCCCCGGTATGTGGACACGTTCGAGGAGGAGGAGCAGATTGACATCGGCGCGGTACAGAAGGAGATCGACGGCCTGAACGGGGAGTTGACCGAGGTGGAGAGGAAAATGGCCGGCTACATGAAGGAGTTGGGGCTATGAGTCCTGACGCCGCAGACGGCTTGTTGCAAGATGCCCGGCTCTCTTGGCATCCCGATGACTGGGGACTGAAACGCCTCGCCGAGGTCTGTCATGTCCGCAACCAGCTACGCAAGCCGCTGAGTGACGCCGAGCGTCAACAGATGCAAGGGCCATACCCGTACTATGGCCCGACTTCCCAGGTCGATTCGATCTCGGAGTTCCGGCTGGACGGTGTCTACGCCTTGATCGGCGAGGACGGCGACCATTTCTTGAAGTACGACCGCATGTCGATGACCCAGCTAATCGCCGGCAAATCGAACGTGAACAACCACGCCCACATCTTGGAAGGCGCGGATTCCTGCTGCACCGAGTGGCTCTTCCACTTCTTCCGTCACCGGAACATCGTCCACTTCCTGTCTCGTCAGGGGGCTGGCAGGTACAAGCTCAACAAGCAGGCACTTCTGCGTCTTCCCGTGCTTGTGCCTCCAATGCCCGAGCAACGGAAGATCGTCGCCATCCTATCCATGTGGGACCGGGCGATTGACTTGACCGAGAAGCTGATCGCGGCCAAGCGGCTGCGGAAAGCCGCCCTGATGCAACAACTGCTCACGGCCAGGGTGCGGCTGCCAGGGTACACCGGCGAGTGGCGACATGAGGCGATTGGCCAATATCTCGAAGAATGCTCTTCTCGGGTTCCCTCTTCCACCGCACTGCCAATCTACACGTCTTCTCGGGCTGGCTTGAAGCCGCAGGAAGAATACTACGCTGGCAGGACAGTCACCAATGACGGCGAGTACGGGGTCGTGCCGATCAACTGTTTCGTCTTTCGCCACATGAGCGATGATGGTTTGTTCGTTTTCCACATCAACCAGACCGGCGGCGATGTTGCGGTAAGCAAGGAGTACCCTGTCTTCCGAGCAGTCAACTTGGACCGGCACTTCCTCCTGGCGAAATTGAATCACACGCCGGACTTCCGGGCGTTCGCGGTATCTCAAAAGGCTGGCGGGACCAGAACGCGATTGTATTTCAGCAAACTCAGACTCTGGAAGACGCTCCTCCCTTCGTTGCCTGAGCAGCAGGCCATCGCCGCCGTGTTGAACACCGCCGACAAGGAAATCGCCCTGCACACCCGCAAACTCGACGCCCTGCGGCGGCAGAAGAAGGGACTCATGCAACAGCTTCTCACCGGCAAGGTCCGCGTCAAGGTCACGGAGTCTTCAGGAGAATGAGTCATGGCCGTCGCCGAGTTCCTCGAAGACATCGTGTCCCACCTGCCGGCGTTGCACCTCTTGCAGCACCTGGGCTTCCAGTACCTGACGCCCACGGAGGCGTTGGCATCGCGCGGCGGCAAGCGAGGCCGGGTCGTGCTGGACACCATCCTGTTGGACCAACTGCGGAAGCTCAACCAGATCACTTTAAGGGGCCAGAACTACGACTTCACCGAGGCCAACCTCCGCGCCGCCGTCGATGCCCTGACTGACATCCCGTTCGACGGCGTCGTGAAAACCAACGAGCAGATCTTCGACCTGTTGACGCTGGGCAAGTCGCTGGAGCAGACCATCGAGGGGGACAGGAAGAGCTACTCCCTCCGCTACATCGACTGGGACAACCCGCAGAACAACGTCTTCCACGTCGCCGACGAATTCGAGGTGGAACGCACCGCCTCGCACGAAACCCGCCGGCCTGACATCGTGCTGTTCGTCAACGGTATCCCCCTGGCTGTGATCGAGTGCAAGCGGCCCGATGAGAAGGACGCCGTCGAGGTCGGCATCAGCCAGCAGCTTCGCAACCAGCGTGGTGACGAGATCCCACACCTGTTCGTGTTCTCGCAGTTGCTGCTGTCGGTGTGCCAGAACCAGGGCAAGTACGCCACGGCGGCAACGCCGAAGAAGTTCTGGTCCGCCTGGAAAGAGGAACACGCCCTGGATCTCGATACGATCCTGGCCAAGCTCATCAACATCCCGTTGTCTGCCGTCCAGCAGCAACGGTTGTTCGAGAGCCGACCGCCGCACATCGCGGCCCGGATGCGGCAACTGGCGGCTGCCGGCCACCGGCTACCGTCGCCCCAGGATCGCCTGCTCTACTGCGTGCTGCGGCCTGAGCGGCTGCTCGAACTGACCTACCGTTTCACGCTGTTCGACAAGGCGGTGAAGAAGGTCTGCCGATACCAGCAGTTCTTCGCCATCCGCGAAACCATGACCCTGGTCACGAAGGCGAAGGGGGACGAGAAACGGCAGGGCGGCGTGATCTGGCACACCACCGGATCGGGCAAGAGCCTGACGATGGTGATGCTGGCCAAGGCACTATCGCTGGAGCCGAGCGTCAAGAACCCCCGCGTCGTGATCGTCACCGACCGGGTGGACCTCGACACGCAGATCTGGAAGACCTTCCTGGCGTGCCGGAAGTCGGTCGAGAAGGCCAGGAGCGGCGAACATCTGGTCGAACTGGTGACGCAGGGCAAGGCCGACATCATCACGACGATCATCGACAAGTTCGAGTCGGCGGCGAACGCCCACAAGCTGCGGGACCAGGGCAGCAACATTTTTGTGCTGGTCGATGAAAGTCATCGTAGCCAATACGGGATCGCGCACGCCAAGATGCGGCAGGTGTTCCCGAACGCCTGCTTCATCGGCTTCACCGGCACGCCGCTGCTCAAGAGCGAGAAGAGTACGGCGGCGAAGTTCGGCGGGTTCATCCACACATATCCCATGAGGCAGGCCGTCGAGGACAAGGCCGTCACGCCGATCCTCTACGAAGGCCGGATGTCCGAACTGCACGGCGACCAGAAGGCCATCGACAAGTGGTTCGACCGGATCACCAAGGATCTCAGCACCGACCAGAAGACCGACCTGAAGAAGAAGTTCCGCCGGGAAGAAGAACTCACCAAGACCTCGGAGCGGCTGTACGAGATCGCGTTCGACATCGCCACGCACTTCTGCGAGAACTTCAAGGGGACGAAGTTCAAGGGGCAGTTCGCGGTCAGCAGCAAGGCGATGGCGTTGAAGTACCACCAACTCTTCGAGGAGATCGGACGCGACCACCCGACCCGCAAGGTGACGACGCGGATCGTGATCTCGCCGCCGGACACTCGGGAGGACAACGAGACGATTGAGGAGAAGGACGTTCCCGAGATCCAGGCGTTCTGGAAGGCGATGATGGACGAGTTCGGGTCGGAGAAGAAGTACCTTGACGGGATCATCGAGGCGTTCGAGAAGAAGGCCGAACCCGAGATCATCATCTGCGTGGACAAGCTGCTGACCGGCTTCGACGCCCCGTGCAACACGGTCCTGTACATCGACAAGCGGCTGAAGGACCACAACATCCTGCAAGCCATCGCCCGAGTCAACCGCCTGTTCGACGGCAAGGACTTCGGCCTTGTAGTGGACTACCGAGGCATCTTCGGCGCACTCGACAAGGCGGTGAAGGAATACGACGCCCTGAGCGGGTTTGACGAGGAGGACATCGAGGGGACGTTCACGCCGGTCGATGAGGAGGTGGCCAAGCTGAAGGAGCGGCACACCAACGTCTGGGCGGTGTTCAACGGCGTGGCCAACAAGAAGGATCTGGAGCAGATGCAGCAGTGGCTGCGGCCCGAGGACGTGCGGCAGGACTTCTACGACACCCTGAACCAGTTCGCCAAGACGCTTCAGATCGCGGTCGGCTCGGCCAAGTTCCACGAAGACACCGACCCGAAGCTGGTGACGCGGTACGTCGAAGACCTGAAGTATTTCCGCAACCTGCGGGCGGCGGTGAAGCAACGGTACAACGAGGCCGTCGATTACAAGGAGTACGAGGATCAGATCCGCAACATGGTGGACAAGTACATCGGCGCGGACGAGGTCAAGCAGATCATCAAGCCGGTGAACATCTTTCAGGTCAACAACCTCACCGAAGAGCTTGCCGGCATCGAAGGGGACGCGGCCAAGGCGGACTTCATCGCGTCGAGGGTGAAGAAGACTTGCACCGAGAAGATGGAGGAAGACCCGATCCTCTGGCAGAAGCTGTCCGAGGTCATTGACGAGGCGATCAAGGCGTACCTCGAAAAGCGGATGACGGAGGAGGAGTACCTCCAGACCATGCTCGACGCCTGGAGGGAAGCTCAGGAGCAAGGGTCGTCCAAGCTGCCGTCCGAGTTGCAGGGCCACCCGGACGCCAAGGCGTACTTCCGACTGCTCCTCGACGGCCTGGGCAAGCTCGACGGCGCGGGTACACGAAGCGATCTCACGGCGATTGCCGCCGAGACGGCGATGAAGGCGATGAAGGTGATCGAGGACAGGAAGATCAGGGACTGGACCGGCAACCGCGATGTCGAGAACGCGATGCTGAACGGCCTGGAAGATCTGCTTTACGGCGTGAAGGGCCGGTACGACATCCCACTCAAGCCGGCGGACATGGACGAGATCTTGGCCGGCGTCATCCGTGTCGCCAAGCGGAGGGACACCCCGCAGTGAGCGACACCAACGGCCAGCCGCGAAGTCTGTCGATCCAGTACGGTCGAAGTCAGATCGCGTACCAACTTCGGTACTCGAAGAGGAAGACCCTGGCTATTGACGTTCACCCCGACCTGTCGGTGGTGGTGACCGCGCCAACCGGCAGTGCGGATGACGCCGTCGTGAAGAAGGTGGAGAAGCGGGCGGCGTGGATCATCCAGCAGCAGCGGTTCTTCCAGAACTACCTGCCGAAGCTGCCGCCTCGCCGGTACGTCAGCGGCGAGTCGCACCGCTACCTGGGCCGACAGTACCGCCTGCGAGTTCAACAAGCCGAGGCGGACGGCGTGAAGATGGCCAGGGGCCAGATCAACGTCGGGCTGGCGGACCTGACCAAGAAGGAGCGAGTGCGGCCTCTGGTGACGGCGTGGTTCAGGGCGCGGGCCGAGGCCGTGTTCGGCGAGGTCTTCGACGCCTGGACCGAGAGGGCCGAACGCCACGGCATCGAGCCGCATGGCTTCGAGATCCGCAAGATGACCAACCGCTGGGGAAGCTGCACCGCCGAGGGCCACATCCTACTCAACAGCGAACTGATCGTCGCACCCATGCAGTGCATCGAGTACGTCGTGGCCCACGAACTGTGCCACCTCAAGGAACACAACCACAGCAACGCCTTCTACCGCCTCCTGAAGGCGATGCTGCCGGACTGGGAACGGCGGCGGGAGCGGCTGAACCAGTGCGTGGCCGAGTAGACTCGCTAACCGTGAAACCGCCTGGAGATGAACGTCATGAAGATGCAACAAGTCAGCGACAACTGCTTTGCAGTGCTGAACGAGAAGAATCGGGTGTGTGACGCCAACTCGGGCCTCGTCAACCGAGGCGGGGGCGTTGTCATCGACACGCAGTCGGATCTGGGCCATGCACGGCAAATGATCGACATGTTCAGCAAAGTCTGGCCCGCGATGCCGCAACGTGTCATCAACACGCACGAAGACGCCGATCACGTCTGGGGCAATCAACTCTTCCAGGGTGCGGAAATCATCGCCCACCGCTCGGTTCCGGAGCGGATGAAGCAAGTCGCCGAA
>JAIOQJ010000576.1 GCA_021413475.1 Planctomycetota bacterium
CCGACGTCTGCAGTCACGGCTTTGGCCCCGCGCTGATCATGTCTTCGACTCGCCGTGCGCTGCGAACCGCCGCCAACATGAATCCAAACGCCGGTGCGATTCTAACCTTGGTCAATAAGGCGGTCTGCGAAGATACCTTACCGGAACATTTTGTCACTATGTTCCTTGCTTGCCTGGAGCCGACGACACGACAATTGGCATACGCGGGAGCGGGACATGCCGCCTACCGCCTCGACTCGGACGGCCGGGTGAACCGGCTCGATAGTACCGGCTTTCCTCTCGGCTTGAGTTCGGATTCCGTCTATACATGTGCGGAACCATTGGAGTTATCTCCTGGCGCTGTCCTCCTCCTCATGACGGATGGATTCCAAGAGGCTTTCGCCGCGGACGGACGGGCCTTCGGCCTATCGCCAGCTCTGGAGATTGTCCGCGAACAACGTGACAGGTCAGCCAAGGAGATCGTCGACGCACTGATGGGCGCTGTTCGACACTTTTGCCAACCGACCGGCCCGCAAGACGACGTGACTGCCGTGGTTATCAAATCCGTTGACAGGTGAGACACCGACTACTTGCTTCGGCGAATCGAGCGAATTTCGGTTGCGATGGTCGGGCCCGCCGAGTTCGCGCTACATTTGACGTCCAAAACAGACGATGGTGAGGTCGTCGTTTTGCGGGCAGGTATCGGCGAACTGCCGCACGTCGGCGAGCACGGCGTAGCCGAGTTTCTCGACATCCGCCGCGGCCGCGGCCACGACTTTTTGCAGGCGCTCGCCTCCGTACAGATCTCGTTTCGTATTTCGGGCCTCGGTGACGCCATCGGTGCAGAGCACCAGGATGTCGCCGACTTCGAACGGGATGACCAATTCTTCATACGGCCGATCCATCACGGCCAGCGGCAGACCGACGATCTCGTCGCCGATGCCTTTAACGGCTTGTCCGGACCGACGCAGCAGCGGGGGAATATGTCCCGCATTCACCAGAGTCAATTGCGATTGCTCGACGTCGAGGACGGCGACGACGAAAGTCACGAAGCGTTCCTCGCTGTGGGCCCGCAGGAGGACACGGTTCAACTCCTGTACCGCACTCGCGACGGTCGGGGCCGTTGCCAGTGTGAAGCGAGCGGCAGCCGACACGCGTGCCATCAGTAGTGCCGCGGAGATGCCCTTTCCGGAGACGTCGCCCAGCGCGACCGCCAACCGCCCTCCCGGCAATGGGATGTAGTCGAAATAGTCGCCGCCGACGTGCTGGGCGGGCGAATAATAGTCGAAGAATCGCAATTGGGCGTGCTTTGGTCGACCGGCCGGTAGGAAACTCTGTTGAATTTTGGTGGCCGCCTCCAGGTCACGCCGCTCTTGGTGCGAACGAGCAAGTTCCACGGTCCGAGCGACCAGAACACTGGTGCAAGCCAACAAGTCGAGGTCGTCCTGCTGAAACTGATTGCGATGGTTGCGGGTGTCAATCTGGATCATCCCAAGGCATTTCCCTTCCTGGCCCAAAAGCGGCACGCACATGATCGAGTGGATCTTCAGGGTGTTGATGCTCTGGCCCGGATCGAAGCGCGTATCATGACCCGCGTCGGCACTGAGGATCGCCTGGCCGGTTCGCATGACGTGATTGATGATGCTGCGGCTCAACATGACCGAGTCGTTCCGCGGCTCGTGGCGGTGCTTGACGGCCCGCGGAATCATCTGCCCGGTGAGCTCGTCGCGAAGCAAGATGAAGCCGCAATCCGCATGAGGAAAGATCGAGAACAGGCTGTCAAGCGTTTTTGGCAAGACGGTTTTCAGATCGAGCGTGCTGCTAAGGCATTTCGAGATTTCGAGCACGGCCCGAAGTTTGGCCTCCGGCCGCACGGCAAGGTGAAGGTCGCCGCCAATGTCACATGACGAGATGATTGACGACAGATCCCCCCCCGGTTCCTCATCAAACCGAACAGTTTCTTCCGAAGAGGAGGTCAACCCATCTTGCATATCGAGGATCACGGTCAAACCCGGCACATCGATTCGATCACCTTGTTTCAAAGCGGCGCGATGGCGAATCCGATTGCCGTTCACACATGTGCCATTGACGCTATCGAGGTCTTCAACAAAGTAGGCTCCGCCCGCGTTGACAATCATGGCGTGCCGCGCTGAAGTCTTCGGCGATTTGACCACAATGTCGCAACTGGTATCGCGCCCGATCAGTGCCACTTTGCCACGAAGCGGGAGTGCCTGTCCGTCTCCCAGATTATGTAGGATGGCCATAAGGAATCCTCATTTCTGTTCATGCGTCGCGCTTGTGCGAACTACGGGCGAAAGGCCCGCAACGCATCTTCTTTCGTATCGACAATCTCGCAGATGCGGTGCAGGCGGATCAGTTCGAAGACCATGCGAACGGGTCGGGCAACCTGACAGAGCTTCAAGTCTCCGCCCGCTTCGGACACGTGTTTCAGACAGGAGAGGATCGCACCGCAGCCGCGACTATCCACGAACTGAACGTGGCTAAGATCGAGGACTAACTTCCGGCAATCCTGGAGGATCGGTGCCATATCGCGGCGAAAGTCCTCCGCGTTGCCCGCGTCGAGTTGCTCCAGATGGACAGTCGCCACGGTCACGTCTCCAATTGTCTCGACTTCAGGATTCATCTGATAAGTTCCTTTACGGCGCGCGCCGCCTTTTAACCAAACGGACCACGCATTGTCCGTCTTCGTCCCGAAAATACCGGACGTCATCGACCGAGTGCCGAATGAGGTGAAGACCAAAGCCGCATTCCCTGCTGCCATCGAAGGCTGGCGGAGGGACAGCAGACGGGTCAAAGTCGCGGCCGCGATGGCGAAGCGAAATGCAAGCGACTTCGCCATCGATCTCCGCGGACACTTCGATCGGCTCGCCGGGGCGTTTTTCGTACCCATGAAGAATGATGTTCGTTGCCGCTTCGGCGAGGGCTAGAATGAGCAACGCAATTGCGTCTTCGTCGGCATTCGAAGGCCATGCCCGGCGGCAGGCGTCGCCAATGAATGAGCGGATCTCGCTGACCTGCCGCAGGTCGCTCGTGTACATTCGCGTCAGTGATTCCATTTTCGGGCCTCCATACGGATGGCCGATGCTCGTCTGCCCGCGCCCTCCACGAAATCCCAACGAACGGCTAGAGTGAATGAGAGGGCGGTGAAAAACGTGACAGATCTGATGTATCTATCATACTCTTCCAAGTGAAGTGATCGCCAGAAAATAGGCTCCTTCACAGAAATGAGCCGCACATGTCGACCAAAATCCTCAACAGTCCGAACGCCGCCAAGGCCGCCGTGAAGGAGAGCGTGTACCGGCACATGACGCACACGCTCGGCATTGATCCGGCGGATATGACGCCGCGCGACGGCTTCCGAGCGTTGGAGCTGGCCATCCGTGACTTGCTGGTCGAGCGAATGCTGGCGACAAATCAGCGTTACGACCGTGCGGGTGCCAAACGCGTTTATTACCTTTCGCTTGAGTTCCTCATCGGCCGTTCGCTCGACAACAATTTGATCAACCTCGGATTGCGCGACATCTGCCAAGAGATTCTGGCCGAGCTCAAGATCAATTTGCAAGACGTCGAAGATCGCGAACCGGATGCGGCTTTAGGCAACGGCGGACTCGGACGGCTGGCGGCGTGTTTTCTCGATTCCCTGGCGACTCTCGGGATGCCGGGGTACGGATACGGCATCAACTACGAATACGGACTTTTCCGGCAGGAAATCCGCGACGGCCGTCAGGTCGAAATGCCCGACAACTGGCGCACTTATCACACGCCCTGGGAAATCGAGCGGCCTCAGGATGCCGTGATGGTTCCCTTGTACGGTCGCATCGAACATGGCAAGGATCGCGCCGGCAATTACAACCCGATGTGGCTGGACTGGAAAGTGGTGATTGGAATACCGCACGATATGCCGATCGCGGGGTTCGGAGGCCGAACGGTCAATTTCCTTCGGTTGTTTTCCGCCCGGGCCTCTCATGAATTCGACATGAGCATCTTTAATGAAGGCGATTACGTCAACGCCGTCCAACAGAAAGTGCAAACGGAGACGATTTCCAAGGTCCTTTACCCAAGTGAGATCGCTGCCTCCGGACGCGAGTTGCGACTCGTCCAGGAGTATTTCCTGGTCGCCTGTGCCGTCCGCGACATCGTGCGGCGTTATCGTCGCGACCACACGGACTTCGACGCATTCCCGGACCAAGTGGCGATCCAGCTCAACGACACCCACCCTACCCTGACGGTGGCGGAGTTGATGCGCGTGTTTGTGGATGAGAGCGATCTTTCTTGGGAGAAAGCTTGGGAGATCACCACGTCGGTCTGCGCGTACACGAATCACACGCTCATGTCCGAAGCGTTGGAGCGCTGGCCGGTCTACTTGTTGGAATACGTTGTCCCGCGCCATCTGCAGATCATCCTCGAAATTAACCGCCGATTCCTGGATGATGTCGCACTCCGCTGGCCAGGGGATGGCGAGCGGGCCGGCCGCATGTCGATCATCGAAGAGGGCCCGACCAAGCAGGTGCGCATGGCTCATTTGGCCATCGTCGGCAGCCACTCCGTCAACGGCGTCGCCGTTGTTCATAGCGAATTGATCAAGTCGGAACTCGTTCCTGACTTCAACGCGTTATGGCCGGAGCGTTTCAACTGCAAGACGAACGGGGTCACGCCCCGGCGCTGGCTGCTGGCGGCCAATCCGCCCCTGGCCGAGCTAATCACTGCAACTATTGGAACAGACTGGATCACCAACCTGGATCGACTGCGAGCGCTCGAACCGTCCGCTCGCGAGCCCGGCTTCAGCGAGCATTTCCGGACCGTCAAGCGGTCAAACAAGTTGCGCCTGGCCCAGTACGTCAAGAAGACGCTCGGGGACGTCGTCGATTGCGATTCGCTTTTCGATGTTCACGTCAAGCGCATCCACGAGTACAAGCGGCAACTTCTCAAGGTCCTGCAAATCGCTCACGACTACCTGAACATCGTCGAGGACGGCAAGCTGCCCGCGCAGCCGCGGACCTATTTCTTCGCCGGCAAGGCCGCCCCCGGTTATCACACCGCGAAGGACATCATCCGGGTGATCCACGAAGTTGCACAAGTGATCAAACGCGATCGGCGGGCCAGCGGGCACATCAAGGTGGTCTTCGTACCTGATTACCGCGTATCTCTGGCCGAAATCATCATCCCCGCCGCCGATCTGAGCGAACAAATCTCAACGGCCGGCACCGAGGCCTCGGGCACTAGCAATATGAAATTCGCCACGAACGGTGCCATGACCATCGGCACTCTCGATGGTGCCAACATCGAGATCCGCGAAGAGGTTGGTGCCGAAAATATCTTCATCTTCGGCCTTACCGTCGAAGAAATCCGCAGCCAACGTGCCAAGGGCCCTTATCGTCCACATGAGGTATATGAGCGCAACCCCGCCGTGCACCGGGTGCTCGATGCCTTCCGCAACAATCGCTTCTGCCAGGATTCACCCGGCCGACATCAGTGGATCTACGACCGCTTGCTCGAAATGAACGAACGCTACTATCACCTGATCGATCTGGAATCTTATCTCGGCGTGCACGACGAAGCGACCCGGCTCTATCAAGACGCTGAAGCCTGGTCCGCGAAAGCCATTCTCAACGTCGCCCGCATCGGCAAGTTTTCCAGCGACCGTACCATCCGTGAATACGCAGGGAACATCTGGAAGATCCACCCGGTAACGGCGGAGGAATGAGACTCGGAGTGCCAACCGAAAGAGCGCGATTCATGCGCCAGAATGCGAAAAGTCCTCAGCGCGTTTTCTCACCGATTGAAAAGCCGGTTTCCCCAGAATTTGTTGGGCGAACGAGCCCTCATCGTGGAAAATTGATCCGTACGAGCCCCCAAGGTGCCAAAAAAATCCCATACGGATTCATGGCTCACAGGGTTGGAAAAGTGTCGGCTCCTACGCCCGTGATTGACGGGTGGTTTATTCATGGGACAGCCGGATCCCTAATTTCGGTCAGCCAAAAACGCGAGTTAGTTGATGCCGCTTCCTGTTCGATCCATTTTTCTCGTCCTCTTCGGCTGCGTGTTTCCCTCGGTGGGTAGCGGAGCCGAGAAGCCCGCTGACTTGTTGTTTTTTGAGAGTAAGATCAGGCCAATTCTGGTGGAACATTGCTACCGCTGCCATTCGCTGGAGGCCCGGAATAGCGGGAAGTTGAAGGCCAATCTATTTCTTGACAGCCGGAAGGGCTTGCTCCAGGGCGGCGAAAGCGGGCCGGCCGTCGTCGTCGGCAACCCGGGCGAGAGCTTGTTGATTCGCTCGCTCGCCCATCAGAAAAAAGCTCCTGAGATGCCGTCTGCCGGAAAACTACCCCTCGCGGTGATCGCGGATTTCGAGGAATGGATTCGTCGCGGCATGCCCGATCCCCGCACGGAAAAAACGGCTGTTGTCAAGAAAGGGATGTCGATCGAAGAAGGACGACAATTTTGGTCGTTCATCCCACCCAAAATTCCGGATGCGGATCGATCGCGATCGACGACCGATGTCGTGGACCGGCACATCAAAACACTTGTCGATAAGCAGGGCCTCAGCGCCAATCGTGAAGCGGCGAGGCCTCAATTGATTCGTCGGTTATCCCTGGATCTCATTGGTCTACCGCCGACACCGGCGGAGATGGATGCATTCGTGAGCGACTCATCCCCCAATGCCCTTACGGCACTGGTGGACCGCCTTCTCGATTCGCCTCATTTCGGCGAACGCTGGGGCCGGCACTGGCTGGACGCCGCCCGTTACGCGGACAGCAATGGCAGGGACCGCAACATTTTTTGGTATCACGCCTGGCGATATCGCAACTATGTGATTCAGAGTTTGAACGACGATGTTCCCTATGATCGATTTCTCCAAGAGCAAATCGCGGGGGACTTGCTGGGCCCGAGTTCTTCGAAGGAGCGCGATCGGCTCCGCATCGCGACCGGGTTTTTGGCGCTCGGATCGAAAGCGTTCGAGGAGATTAAGCCCGAGATTTTTCGGATGGACATGATTGATGAACAGATCGATCTGATCGGCCGCTCGGTCCTCGGATTGTCGATAGCATGTGCCCGCTGTCACGATCACAAGTTCGACCCGATTCCAACGCGCGACTACTACGCCCTCGCAGGCATTCTGCGAAGCACCCAGCCGCTCTACGGGCACGGCCCGACCGGCATCAAGGCGACCATGCACAATCACACGCCCCTTTGGGCGGTGGGGGCCGACGCGGAGAAGCTTGGCGAAACCGGTTTGGCATATTTGGAACGGATCAACACGCTGACGCTTCTCCAAAACACCGCTCGATCGGATCGCTACCGAGTCGTTCGCCGGCTTGCCGATGCCAAACTTCAGGTGGGCCGTTCCGGTGTGAACATGGAGAAACTCACGGCCGACATCGATCGCATGGAATCGGAAATCAAAGCTTGGGACGTCAAGGTGAAACAGGCGGAAGCAGACTTGAAGGCCGCCATGGACACACCGCCGTCGCTGCCGGGCTGGGCGATGGGAGCCCGCGATCGGTCCGCCCCAGAAAATAGCCGAGTCCATGTTCGCGGCGAAACGACCAACCTGGGACCGGTCGTGCCGCGCGGCGTCCTCGAAGTCCTCCCGAAGAATGCCAACCCAATACCCGCCGATCAAAGCGGCCGACGCCAACTGGCGGAATGGTTGACCGACCGCGGGAATCCGCTCACGGCACGGGTCCATGTCAATCGCGTGTGGCTCCACCTCTTCGGCCGTGGGCTCGTCACCTCGCCGGATGATCTTGGCGTGACCGGCGCAAAGCCTTCGCATCCCGAGCTTCTCGACTTCCTCGCTGTTCGTTTCATGGAAGAGGGTTGGTCCACAAAGAAGCTGATCCGCGCCCTGGTCCTCAGCAAGACCTATCGCCAATCGACCGATGCGAATGACGCCAATCTCGTCCGCGATCCGGACAATATCCACCTCTGGCGAATGTCGCCGCGCCCGCTGGATGTCGAAGTGTTTCGGGATGCGATCTTGGCAGTCAGCGGGCAGCTAGAACGCAAGCCGCCGACACCCGAGCAGGAGTATCTCGCCAGGTTGAATCCCTATCACGAAAACGAGTACCGCAACTTCAAACCGGTATTCACGCCCGCTCAGATCGAGATGCCCCATCGCGGCATTTACCTCCCAGTGGTTCGAGGCGTATTGCCGACGATGTTTCAACTCTTCGATTTCGCCTCGCCCGATCGCCCAATCGCCCAACGCGAAGAGAGTACGGTTCCCGCTCAGTCGCTATACCTCATGAATAATCCGTGGATCCTCGAACAGGCCAGGCATACCGCCAAGGATTTGCTTTCGCTTAAAGAAGGTGGCGACGCGGAACGGATCAAGTTGCTCTATCGGCGTGCATTCGCTCGTGTGCCGTCGCCGGAGGAATCCGAGAGTGCCCTGCGATTCCTGAGTGAAACAGAGTCGTTGCTGCCGCCCGCCAAGGGCAAACCGATGCCCACGCGCGAGCAAGTGCGTGAGGAACGCTGGGTCAGTTTCTGTCAGGTGATCTTCGCCAGCGCGGAGTTTCGCGTATTGCGGTGAAAGGAAGAATGTGATGGTGGTTTCTCGACGGCAAGTGCTGCAATCGGTTTCGGCGGGATTCGGGTATTTGGCCTTCGCGGGGCTGACGACTCTGGCGTCCGCGAAGGAATCGCTCCTCGCGCAGAAGTCTCCGCTCCTACCCGCGCGGGCTCGCCGAGTGATCTTCCTGTGCATGCGCGGCGGCCCGTCGCACATGGAAACTTTCGATCCCAAGCCCAAACTCTCCGCCGATCACGGCAAACCGGGCCGAAATCCCCAGGGGAAATTGCTCGGTTCGCGCTGGAAGTTCCAGAGGGCGGGGCAAAGCGGTCTCGATGTCGTCGAACTTCTTCCCGAGACCGCCCGACATGCCGACAAGCTCTGTGTGCTTCGCGGCATGCATACCGATAACGAAAACCATCCGCAGGCCCTTCAGCAACTCCATACTGGAAGTTTTCAGTTCACACGGCCCAGCATCGGCTCATGGGTCTTATACGGGCTTGGCACCGACAATCAGAATCTGCCCGGCTTTATCAGCATCAATCCGCTGACCAACCTTGGCGGGCTGCGTTACTATCAAAGTGCCTTTCTCCCGGCGGCGTTCTCGGCGACGACCCTCGGCGATGCCAATCGTCCCAGCCGCGATCCGACCATTGGCGATCTCACCAACCCACGCGTGACGGCCGAGGGGCAGCGTTCGCAACTGGACTTGTTGCAGCAAATGAATCGCACCCTGGCCCGAACGACGGCGGACCCGCGAGTCGAGGGAATGATCGAAAGCTACGAACTGGCATTTCGCATGCAGGGCGAGGTGCCGCGCGTGCTCGACCTGACGGGCGAGTCGAAGGAAACGCTCAATCTCTACGGCATCAATCAGACATCAACGGACATCTTTGGCCGACAGTGCTTGCTGGCGCGTCGTTTCGCCGAGGCGGGAGTTCGGTTCATCGAAATCACCCATACTGACTGGGACCATCACGGCTTTCTGAACACGCTGATGCCCAATAACTGCCGCACGATCGATCGGCCGATCGCGGGGCTTCTCGCCGACCTCGAACGTCGCGGTCTCCTGGATGATACGCTGGTCGTTTGGGGAGGCGAGTTCGGCAGAACGCCCGACGACCCGACCACCGATGGCCGGGGCCACAACAACAAAGGCTACAGCATGTGGCTGGCCGGTGCCGGCGTACGCGGCGGCCATGTACACGGTGCCACCGACGATTACGGGTACGAAGCCGTGGACGGCAAGGTTCACATTCACGACCTACACGCCACCATCCTTCATCTCCTGGGTCTCGACCACGAACGCCTCACCTATCGGCATGGAGGCCGGGATTTCCGTCTGACCGATGTGCATGGCCGAGTGGTCCACGAGATTATGGCGTAGTCGCGGCGAGAAGAGTCGACTGGCTTGGTCGCTCAGAACCGCATTTTCGGTAGCGATGCTCGCGTCGAATTTTCTATACTGATATCCCTCTCCTCCGCGACTATTCCCCCCTTTCACTGAGATATTCTCTCGGGATTCTTCTTGATGCGGTCAACGATTGCTGCCTCCCTCGTGGTTCTGGGATTTCAGGCTGGCTTGCGCGCCGACGATGCGGCCGGTCTCGATTTCTTCGAAACGAAGATCCGGCCGATTCTCACTGAGCACTGCATCGCGTGCCACGGTGCGTCGAAACAGAAGGGCGGCTTACGGTTGGATTCCAAAGTCGGTTGGGAAAAGGGCGGGGATTCCGGTCCGGCGATCGTGCCGGGAAAAGTCGAAAAAAGTCCGCTGATTCGCATGGTCCGCGGCGGCCAAGGGTCGTTGCCGAAGATGCCGCCCGATTCGCGCCTGCCCGACAAGCTGGTGGCCGATTTGGTGAAGTGGGTGGAGATGGGAGCGCCCGATCCACGTCAGGGGAAAATCGAAGCCAAGCGTGAGATTGACTGGAACACCGCACGTGCGTTCTGGTCCTTTCAACCGGTAAAGGCCCCGACGATCCCTTCGGTGAAGAATCCGCGCTGGCAGCAACCGATCGACCGCTTCATCGGACAGAAGCTCGAAGCGAGTCAACTCGAACCGAGCGAACGGGCCGACAAGTGGACGCTGCTTCGCCGCGCGACCCTCGACCTTACCGGCCTGCCGCCGACGCTGGCGGAAGTCGAGGCTTTTGCAAAGGACGATTCACCTGCCGCGTTCGCGAAAGTGATCGACCGATTGCTGGCCTCGCCACGCTATGGGGAGCATCAAGCACGCTACTGGCTGGATCTCGCACGCTATGCGGAAGATCAGGCTCACTCCTCGGGCGCGCCGCCCAATCTGAACGCCTGGCGGTATCGCGATTGGGTGATCGATTCGTTCAATCAGGACATGCCGTACGACCACTTTCTCAAACTGCAACTGGCCGCCGATCTGTTGGAACAGCCCGGCGACGATCCAAAGCATCGCGGGGCTCTTGGGTTCATTGGACTCGGTGCCGTCTACTACAAGAATTCCGACATCTTACGCGGCGTTGCCGAGGAACTCGACGACCGAATCGACACGATGACGCGCGGCATGCTCGGCCTCACGGTCGCCTGCGCCCGTTGCCACGACCACAAGTTTGATCCGATCCCCACACAGGATTACTATTCGCTCGCGGGCATTTTTAATTCGATCAAGTTGGAACCAATCCCGGTCGCGCCGCGCGATATTGTCGAGGCTTACGAAATAGCGAAGGCACGTTCGACTGAAGCCAACAAAAAGGCGAAAGATGCCCTCCAAGTCGAAAAGGATCGCGTCGCCTTGTCGATGGCCGATCGCATCGCGGCCTACATGCTCGCGGCGTGGAAATTCGAGGCGAAGAAACTCACCGATTCCGCCACAACCCTTGATGAAATCGCCAAGTTGGCCGCTCTCGACAAAGAGGTGCTGCAGCGAATGATTGGCTACCTGAATCGTTCATCGATGTCGAATTATTTGGTGGAATGGGTCAAGAACAAACCTCGCAAGGATGGTCCAACCGAGCCGACGCAAGAGGCCCGCCAGGCGGCCGAGGGGTTCGTCAAGAAGGTGAAGGACAACTTCTCCAAAGCGTACGTGATGCGGAATCTCGATATTCAAAAGGACCTGTTCGAGGACAAAGGCGTCTTCCGAATCTCAGAAGAGGATGCTCTGATTGGTGCAAGCGATGCCGCGAAAAAAGAGTACACGGTACTGAAAGCCGCGGCCTTTGCACTGGCCGCGAAGGTGCCGCCTGAATTGCCGATGGCTCACGGGGTCGTTGAAGCTAAGGCCGCCGACATGAAAGTTTATCTGCGCGGCAACCCGTACAAGCTGGGTGAAGTCGCGCCGCGGCGATTCCTGCGCATTGTTGCTGGCGACACTCCGCCGCTATTCAAACAGGGAAGCGGTCGGCTTGAATTGGCGGAAGCAATCGCCGATCCGAAGAATCCGTTGACGGCCCGTGTAATCGTCAACCGCATCTGGCAGCAACATTTTGGCCGCGGCATCGTCGCCACGGCTTCCAATTTAGGCATTCTTGGGGAAAAGCCCACGCACCCGGAGTTGCTCGATTACTCGGCCGATCAGTTCGTCAAGCAGGGTTGGTCGCTCAAAAAATTGCATCGCGAAATTCTTCTGTCCGAGACGTATCAGCGTAGTGCCCAGGTCAGCAGCAAAAACTTCGAGGTCGATCCCGAGAATCTGTTGCTATCTCACATG
>JAIOQJ010000530.1 GCA_021413475.1 Planctomycetota bacterium
GGCGAGCCAGGTTGCGTTAGCTCCTGGAGTATTGACCGATTGGTGCGCCAACGCCTCCAGGAGGTTACGCAACCTGGCTCGCAAATGATCCCAATTCTTCACGTGCATCCGCCGAACGGGTTGATAAACTAAAAAGGGTCAAATCACTCCGAAGAAACCGCGTGAGGATCCGCGCATGTCCCGTTTTGTTTTGGTCTTGCTGGCATTCGGGCTCCCGATCACCCTTCATGGGGCCGAACCCGCCAAGGTTTCTTCGGAAGAGACGCTTTTCAAAACCGCTTCATCGCTCTTCGATGGCATTACGACCTACACGCTGCCCAATGGGCTAACGGTTTATCTTAAACCGATCCCCGGCGCGCCCGTCGTGACGACCATGATGGCCTACAAGGTCGGTGCATGTGATGAAGAACTCGACCAGACGGGGCTCTCTCATTACCTCGAACATTTGCTCTTCAAAGGGACCGACAAGCTCTTCCCTGGTGATATCGACCGGCAAACGCAGCGGAATGGCGGCCGCAACAACGCGTACACTTCGGATGACATGACGGTCTACCATTTCGATTTCGCCGCCGACCGCTGGGCGATTGCCCTGGATATCGAGGCCGACCGTATGCGGAATACGCGGATCGACGCGAAGCACGAGTTCCAGCAGGAGAAAGGGGCGGTGATCTCGGAACTCAACGGCAACGAGGATCGCCCCTGGGACCTGGAAAACAAGGCGATCCTGCCGCTGCTTTACGGAGCGAAGGCTCCGTACGGCCATCCGGTGATCGGCGAGCGCAAGCACGTCGAGGGGGCCACGGCCGAGGTCATTAAGCGTTACTACGACCGCTGGTATTATCCGAACAATGCCTCGCTCGTGGTGGTCGGCGGTTTCGACGAGAAGGAAGCGAAGGAGAAGATCGAGAAACTCTTCGCCAAGATTCCCAAGGGAGAACTGCCTGACCGTAAGCCGGCACTTCCGGTGCCCGATCGCAAAGAGACTGTGCGGCACAAAATGGTTTCGAAATTTGAAACACCGCGGTTGCTGATGGCCTTCAACACCGTGGCTTCGGGGCATGCCGACGAGTATGCCCTCGACGTCGTTACCTCGGCCATCGCGGGAGGAAAGACTAGCCGGCTCTACCGCAAACTAGTCGATGACTTGAAGCTCGCCTCGTCCGTCGGGGCCAGCCATACCGCCGGCCGATATCCCGGCAATCTCGAAATCAACGCTGAATTGCTGAAGAACGATCTGGAGAAAGTTGAAGGGCTGATCGCCGTCGAACTGAAGAAGCTCGCGGACGAAGGAATCACGGAAGCGGAATTGAAACGCGTGAAACGCGGCATATCGGCCAGCTACATTTTCGGCAACGAAAGCGTCCACAGCATTTGCGATTCGATCGCCAAGGGCGTGACGGTCAACTCGCTCGAATACCTCAAAGGTTACTTGCCGAAACTGGCCGCCGTGACGAATGACGACGTCAAAAAGGCCGCTCGGAAATACCTGATCGACCCCAAGGGTGTAGTCGTCTGGTCGCTCCCAGAGTTGGGTGCCAAGGAAAACGGGGCCGCTCCGGCCGCTCGCGATGCGCTCGCGGGGCGTGCGTCGAGGCTTCTGGACGAGAAGAGCGGCGCGTCCACTTTCAAATTGACCGATGCCAAGTCGGTCACGCTTCCCAACGGCTTGAAGCTCTGGCTGCTCGAAAATCATCGGCTGCCGTTGGTCGTGGTCAACGCCTCGGTCCGTCAGACCAGGCTGCGCGAGCCGGCCGACAAACATGGCGTCTCGTCGCTCGTGAGTTATCTGATGGAAGAAGGGACCACGACGCGCAAGGGCGAGGAAATCGCCCGGCTCATCGAGGACACCGGCGGATCACTCAGTGTCTCCTCGTCCGGCGGCACGCTGAAAGTGCTGACGCCCGACCTCGAAATCGGCATCGATCTCTTGCTCGATTGCATGATGAACCCGACCTTCGCGCAAGATATTCTCGAGGCGAAACGCGAGGATCTGCTCTCGACGCTCGCGGAAGAGGAACGCAAGCCGGAATCGCGAGCGTCCAACGCCTTCGAATCGCTGATTTACGGAAAGCACCCGTACGGTCGGCCGTCTCACGGCGATGCGGCGATCGTCAAGAAACTCACTCGCAAGGATTGCCAGGACTTTCACGCGTCGCTGTTTCGACCCAATAACACAACCCTCGCGATCGTCGGCGATTTTGACTCGGCCAAGTTGATCGAGCTAATCAAAAAGCAGACGGCCAACTGGAAAAGCGTGCCGATGCCGCCGCTCGCGCAGGTCGAGATTCCAATGTCGAAGGAATTCACCCAGAAGATTATCAGCGATCCCGAGGCCGCTCAGTTGCACGTCTTTCTCGGGCATCGGGGCATCAAACGCGACAACCCGGATTACTACAAGCTGCTGGTAATGGACAACGTCCTCGGCACCGGGCCCGGTTTCACCGATCGGCTCTCCGCGAACCTGCGCGACCGCCAGGGTTTGGCCTACACCGTCAGTGCTCAGATCGCGGCGTCGGCAGGCGAGGAGTACGGAACGTTTACTGGCTACATTGGCACCTTCCCGGATAAATACACCTGGGTCCGCGATGGATTTCTCAAGGAAATTCGCAAAATTCGTGACGAACCGCCCACTTTGCAAGAAGTCGAAGATGCCAAGAAATACCTGACCGGCAGCCTGCCGTTCCGCACCATCACCTGCGACCAGATTGCCGGCTTGCTCTTGTCGCTCGATCGCTTCGGGCTCGGCCTGAACTACTTCGACGACTATCGTAAAGCGGTGTCTTCCGTCACGCCCGAGGACGTGCAGGCCATGGCAAAAAAGTACTTGGACCCCGATCGGCTGATTCTCGTCGCGGTGGGAGCGATCGACGCTGACGGCAAACCGCTGAAAAAGAAGTGATGGATTTGAACGAACCGGCGGGTTGATGCGTACTACGCATGGCTTGAGCGCATCGGTGGCGACAGACCACTGGTCAGTCGAATAAGCTATTTACGACAGACCAGAGGTCAGTCGCCACCAAAACGATGGTCGCCAATCGGAATTCCGAGACTCTTTCCAATGAACACCAAAACCCTGACACAGGTTGTCCTGCCGATCGCCATCCTCGCCGGGTTGGTATTCGGCATCACGGTTGTGATGAACTACTCAGGACCTACCGGTTCGAAGAGCGGTGACGTCAAGTTGGCCGTGAATCATGACATCATCAAATTCAACATGACCGTCGCCAGCAACGAAGTACCCAATTGGCGCTCCCAGTACGAAGTCGGCGAGAAAGGGCACTTCGATTTCTGGTTCCGGAATCCAAACGAACAAGAGGTGCGCGTCGGGTACAAGAGTTCTAATTGCGCCTGCACGGGGGCGGATCTTTGGATCATTCCGCCGGACGTCTGGTCGGAATATCTGACGAGCTCGGCCATCGCGGGAATGCCTGGCATGCCGGCGTCGGCGTTGATTGCCGTGGCGAATCT
Organism: Planctomycetota bacterium; assembly: GCA_021413475.1. GTDB lineage: Bacteria > Planctomycetota > Planctomycetia > Gemmatales > Gemmataceae > JAIOQJ01. The sequence goes on from JAIOQJ010000530.1 coordinate 3,469, forward strand.
CGAACGATTGAAATCGCGTATCGAATGGCAGTCGTTGTACGACAAAGGGAAAAAGCCGGACGCCCGCTTACCCGCCGCCTCGTCGAAGGATAACCCCAATTTCGGCATCTTGCGTTTGACCTGGGAACGAAATGACCCCGGTCCCTTCACGGTGCAAGGCGACTTCGTCGCCCAGGTCGCTGGCAGGGCGGCCAGTGAGATTCATCTCGAAGCGAACATCAGCGTGGTTTCGCCTTTTGACCTCTATTCAAGCGTATCCGGCGGCCGACAAATTCAACTGGGCGAGATGGGCCCTTTTTCCAATGTTCGACGCGAATTGACCATCTGGTCGAGTACACGTTCGTCTCTTGATCTGGAGCTTTCCGCCATCGATCACGAGCACTTCAAAGAGTGCGTGACGTGGACGAAGCCCGTCGAATTAACTGCGGCCGAGCGTGCCGCTTTCGTCGATCAAATGCCCAAGGGCAAATTCCCCCAGGGAATACTCTCGGCCTATCGTCTCCAGTTAAACGTTCAAGAACGCGCGGAGCGCGAGGTGAACGGCAGTAAGTCCGTCAAGCTCCTCGATGTCGGCCCGTTCGAGTTTTTCTTGAAGCTCAAGTCGCACGATGGTGCGATTCTGATGGCCCCCGTCATCGGGGTGGTGCGCGGCGATATCCGCATCCTCGGCAGCCAGACGGGTGAAACCATCGATTTCGGCCAATCGTTCCCGAGTTCGTCGCCTCGATCGGTTCAGGTGGAGCTAGTTTCCGAGCGTGATGACCTCGAACTCGAAACCAAACCGGAATCTTCACCCGAATTTCTCCATGCCACTCTGACGCTCCAGAAAGCCACGGGTGCCGCGAAGCAATGGATCTTGCGGGTGACGATCCCGGCCGACACGCTCTCGGGAACGCTCCAGAATGGCCATGTGGTCCTCAAAACCAAGGACGCGACTCCCCGGCGAATCCGGACTCCGGTGAAGGCCACCACATTTACTAGCAATCGCTAAACAGAAGATGGAGAAACTGGATAATCTAGTCAATATGTACGCGGCATCTCGTGCAAGCTCCTCTCGCAGTTTTTCTCCATACCGGCTAAAAAGGGTTCTGACTTGAACCGTTTTCGAGGGCGTTCGATCATGGATACGAAGGAACAGGCCCCCGTTCTCGCCAAAGCGACGAGCCGGCGACCCATTCATCTCCCCACTTTGTTGCTGGTTGTCGCGGGGCTTGCGGCCTCGAGCGCGGCTCTAGTGGTTTATTCATTGAGCGGTGCCGATCCCGCTCCGAAAAAGGAACCCACGGGCAAATCCTGGGTCTTCACGGAAGTCTTCCCGACCTGGCCCAAGGATCGCAAGCCTGATTTCGTAATTGTCATCAGCGGCCAGACCTACGGCTATCTGCAAAAATGCGGTTGTTCCGACCCACAGAAGGGGGGACTGGAACGTCGCTATAATTTCATCCAGGGCTTCAAGGAGAATGGCATCGAGGCGATCCCGATCGACCTGGGCGACATTCCTCCTCAAGTATCCGAGGATACCAAGATCCTCCACCAGCAAGCGTTGCTGAAATACAAAACAGCCATGCGCAGCCTGAAAATGATGGGCTACAAGGTCATTGGTCTAGGCAAAGAGGAATTCGCCTTGGGTCTGCACGAGGCAATCGGCGAATATAGCCTTCAGCCGGGCAATGAGTTGCCGCGCATACTGGGTGCGAATCTGCTCGGCTTCCAGGCGGGCGACAAAGTGCTCGACAAGAAGACGGCGTTCCCGGACTCGACGGGATTGGAAACGGCCATCCGCGACTGGGAAATCATCCCGACCGCGAAGAAGATCAACATCGGCGTGGTGGGAATCATCGGCGGATCGAACGATCCGAAGCAAGTCTCGTTGATTAATGACATCAAGAAGATCGATCCGAAGATGGCCTTCGCCGAACCGCCTGCCAATAGCACCGTAAAAGTAGTGAGTAAGGCACTGACCGAAATGGCGGGAAATGCCAACAAGCCTGACGTAAATGTCCTGCTCTATTCGGGGCCGCTCGACTTGGCGAAGAAGGCTGCCGAGACGTTCCCCAATTTCCAGATTGTCGTTTGCCGTTCCGAAGAGGCCGAGCCGCCGAACGCTCCGATGATGCTGGTTGACGCCGCCAAGAACCTGAACACGATGATTGTCCGCGTCGGCCACAAGGGGCAGACTCTGGGTGTCGTCGGCGTTTACAAAAACAACAAGGGCGGCTTTGACTATCAATTCCAACGCGTCGCGATGACGCCGGAATTCGACACGCCCGCCGGCAAGGAAAAAGAGAATCTCGCTCTGCAAGAACTCGAAAGCTATTCGAAGACTGTGAAGGCACGCGGCTTCTTGTCGATGAACCAAAAGTCGCCGCACTCGCTGCAAATCTCGAACCCGAACGCCTTCTATACCGGTTCGGATGCCTGCATGGTCTGCCACAAGGAACACGACAATAGCGGCGCGATCTACGCCGGCTCGAAGCACGCTCAAGCCTATAGCGCGCTCGAGAAAATCGCGACCAAACCATCGCTGCGAAACTTCGACGGCGAATGCATCCGCTGTCACACGGTTGGCTACGATTACAATTCTGGCTATGTCAACGAGACGAAAACGCCGACCCTGAAGAACGTCGGCTGCGAAAGTTGCCATGGGCCTGGCAGCGCCCACGCCGCCGCGCCGATGAATAAGCAATGGGCTCTGGAACTAAGTCCCTGGAAGATCAACGGCCAGGGGAAGATGCCTGACGCCGAGAAGCTCAAAGCATATCTCGCCGAGCAGAATCCCGCCAAAAAGCAGGGGATTCTAAATCAGGAAGAACTGCGCGTGATGCTGAAGGTCGATCGCACTTGCCAGACGTGCCATAATGCGGAGAACGACCCGCACTTCAAAATCGAAACCTTCTGGCCTAAGATCGCCCATTCCGCGAAGCCGGCCGCCAAGGGAAATGTCCAGGTCCCGCTCAAGGACAAAGTCCCCATCCCGACTCCGCCGATCGGCCTGCCCATGCCGTTGCCGAAGTAGCCGCCAAGACAAGCCCTGGGGTGAGGATTTGCGAACCCCAGGGTTCAGATCCCTGGGGTTCGCAAAGCCACACCCCAGGGCTTGTTTTTCAATCGCCATTGCGGAGCGTGCTCGCTCCGTGCTACCATTCTGTCTTCGTTCTATTTTAATCCATAGGCAGGGAAGCTCATGGAATGCGTCGTTACCGGGGCGGCCGGGTTTATTGGCTCCCATCTTTGCGAACGTCTGCTTGACGACGGTCATCGCGTTGTGGGCATCGATTGCTTCACCAATTACTACCCTCGGATCGTCAAAGAAAGCCATCTCGCATCCTTGCGTGGCCGTAAACATTTCGAATTCCATGAACTCGATCTCAGCAGCGACCCGATCGATTTCGTCGTCCGCGGGGCCGAATGGGTATTCCATCTCGCGGCCATGGCAGGGCTTGTGAAAAGCTGGACGCATTTTGACCAATACAACACCCACAATCTCACGGCCACCCAGCGCTTGCTCGAAGCCGTCAAGGAATCGCCCAACCTGAATCGCTTGATCTATGCCTCGACTTCGTCGGTCTACGGCCGTTACGCCTCGGGCGACGAATCGTTGCCGTTGAAGCCGAGTTCGCCGTACGGCATCACCAAGCTGGCGAGCGAGAATCTCTGTCGGGTCTATGCGGACGAGTTCGACGTGCCGGCTATCGTCCTTCGCTATTTCTCCGTCTATGGCCCCCGGCAACGGCCCGACATGGGCTACCACAAATTCATCCAGGCGGTACTGGAAGGCCAGCCGATCCAATTGACCGGCGACGGCTCGCAAGTTCGCGGCAACACGTACGTGACCGACTGCGTCGCGGCCACGGTCGCCGCCGTCAACACGGTGCCCGGCGAGACCTTCAATGTCGGCGGCGGCGATCTGGTTTCCGTATCGGAAGTCATCCGCAAAATCGAAAAGATGACCGGCAAAGTCGCCCGCATCCAACGGCAGCCGGAACGCAAGGGCGATCAAAAATACACGGGGGCCGACGTCACTAAACTTTCCCGCCACACAGGCTGGAAGCCGAAAGTCGGATTCGAGGAAGGACTCGCACTCCAGATCGCCTGGCAAACGCAACCCGCTTTGAGCCGCGTCGCCT